>JAOZKQ010000107.1 GCA_029935275.1 Bacteroidales bacterium
GAAAAATATCAAACTCTATTTTGTTGTTTATAACCTCAGGGCTAATATTCCCTACTTGTCCTTCAAGACGTTCATTGTCAATTAAAGCATAAATAGTTTTACCTGTTTCTATAATACCGGCAAATTTATCTTCGATAGAACCTGCAATTTTATATGCTGACAAATCGGACATTCTCACCAGGAGCTTATGATTACTAACCCTTTCTCCCTTTTTACCATAAACCTGAAGAATAATGCCTGCTGAAGGGGCACGAATTACCATCCTTTTTAATAAGTTCTCTTTTGAATCCAGGTCTTTTTGTTGAATTTTGATTTGTAATTTCAATCCTTCAAGGTCTGTATTTAATTGTTCCAATCGGATCGAATTTTTTTCTAAAACATTTTCCAGGTCTTTCTCTGCCAGAACCAACTGTTGTTTAGTTTGATCAACCCTTGCAGGAGAAATTCCACCAACCTCCAACAGCTGCCCCTGATCAGCCAGTTCAGATTTTAATGAAACGATTTTTAGTTTTTTTACCTCAACATTATATTCTATATCAACCCGAACGCTCCTGGCATTTAACATATTCTTTTGAAGACTGTTCTCCTTCACTTGTAACTGGTCTTTTAAGCTTTCAATTTGGTTAAGAATAGGATCCGGGTCTAATGTCATAATTGTTTCATCTGCTTCAACATGACTACCTGGTTCACTGATGATTTCTTTAATTATAGATGCTTCAGGGCTCAATAACAGGACTTCACTACCTGGCTGGACAATTCCCTGGGCAGGAACAAAATCTATAACACTACCACGGTTGACTACTGCTGTTTCATATTCACCGGCATGCAAAGCAGGTGTTATCGTTAACCTGTATGCCAAATATGCCAAAACAACAAGTACAATAGCGATTAGAACAAAAATGGAGATCTTTTTACCAGACATAAACTATATTTTGGTAATTATAAATAATATAATTATTGTTAATCCCTTCATTACTAAGTCTCTTTTGAAAAAAACAATCAATTACCGGGGAGAAGAGGTTTTTTATTAACAATAAGAACCGGAAATAGCTACTCGGACTACAAAAGTACATTAAAAACAACTATTTATTTAATAATTTATTAGCTTTTTATAATTGGATTTAAACCAAATGAATTTTTGAATTTTTACTTTTGTTTATTAAATTCACAATTTATAAATATAAAATGATAAAAAATGGTATCTGAACATAAAATTACCATGCTGGGTACAGGCTTGATAGGGATGTTCTATACGATGACCCTTCACGATCAAAGAGGGAAAGAAAGAGTTCATGCTGTTTATTCCAGAAATGAAGAAAAAGTAAAGAAATTTGCGAAAGACTGGAATATTCCGGCGTATTACATTTCCATGGAAGAAGCAATTAACGATCCTGAAACAGATACAGTGGTAATTGGCTTACCAAACCACCTTCACAAACAGGCAGTAGAACTTTCTGCTAAAGCAGGGAAAGCTATTTTATGTACGAAGCCATTGGCAAGAAATGCCCTTGAAGCGAAAGAATTGCTGGGGATAGTTGAAAAATCCGGTGTTTTCCATGCCTACCTTGAGGATCTTGCCTATACACCAAAAACATTAAAATCATTGGCATCGGTAAAAAGGGGTGATTTAGGGAGAATATTATGGGTAAGGTCCAGGGAAGCCCATAGCGGACCCCATAGCGAGTGGTTTTGGGATGTTGAACAGGCTGGTGGTGGGGCAATTATAGACCTGGGTTGCCATTGTATTGAGATTGCACGAAATTTTATTGGTAAGGATATAAAGCCTTTGGAGGTTATGTGCTGGACAGATACACAGGTGCATCCTATTGAAGCCGAAGATAATGGAATTGGACTTGTGAAGTATGAAAATGGCGCGATTGGACAATTTGAGGTAAGCTGGACTTTCAGGGGAGGAATGGATTTGCGTGATGAAATATCCGGTACAGAAGGGTCTATTTGGCTGGATCATTTTTTAAGGACAGGTTATGAGATGTTTACAACAGGAAGTAAAGGCGGGTATGTTGCTGAAAAATCTGAATCCAATACCGGTTGGTTGTTCCCGGTAGGTGATGAAGTGCATGAACTTGGGTATGTAAGCATGTTTAATGATGTTTTTAATGCCATGGATAATGGAACAGCGCCTATGGAGTCATTTTATGATGGATATATTGTTAATGCCATTATGGATGCTTGCTACAATTCAGCAAAAACAAAAAAATGGGAAACAGTTCATATAGATAACTGGAGAGGCATTAATCAGGGGAGGGCAAAAGCTGTGACCGAAAGTTTTGATGCCAATCATTTTCTGGTTAAAAAAGAGCAAATGCCTGACGGGCAGTTGAAATTAATTCTCAAGGAAAAGAAAAGTGGAAAAATTATAGAAAGAATTGTTAAGGCAGGTGATCGTTTGGAAAATGATTAAGTAGAAGATGGGCCTTAGTAGTTAATTGTCAAAGAGGTGGATCGGGTATTGAGATACAAAAAGTTTCAATTATAAACGGCCGGTAAATCAGGGAATATGATTTGGCTTAAAAATAAAGCCCGACAATTATAAAGAATTGCCGGGCTATTTAAAAAGTGTTTTTCTACTTTATTTATTCTGGCTTTTGATCAGATTTAAAGCTGAACCTGCCCTGAACCATTCAATCTGGTTTTCATTATAGGTGTGGTTAACTTTGAAATCTTCGCTTGTTCCATCGGCATGATGAAGTATAACGGTGAGTTGCTTTCCAGGTGCAAAATGATCCAAATCAGTAATGTCAATGACATCATCTTCCAGGATATTGTTATAATCTTCAGGATTGTCAAAAGTGATGGCCAGCATACCTTGTTTTTTAAGATTTGTTTCATGGATCCTTGCAAATGATTTTACAAGTACAACTTTTACGCCAAGGTGGCGGGGTTCCATTGCTGCGTGTTCACGGGAAGAACCTTCTCCATAATTCTGATCTCCTACTACAATGGTTGGGATTCCAGCTTCTTTATAGGCTCTTTGGGTGGCAGGAACTTCCCCATACTCGCCGGTTAGTTGATTTTTAACTTTATTTGTCTCCTTATTGAAAGCATTTACAGCACCAATAAGCATATTATTGGATATATTATCCAGATGGCCTCGGTAGCGTAACCATGGTCCGGCCATAGATATATGGTCAGTAGTACATTTCCCAAATGCTTTAATAAGTAGTTTTGCCCCCTTAATATTTTTACCGTCCCAGGGTTCGAAAGGTGTAAGTACCTGCAGGCGCTCTGAGTCAGGTGATATAATAATTTCTATTCCTGAGGCATCATCAGCCGGAGCCTGATAACCGGGGTCATCTACTTCAAAACCATTTGGCGGGAGCTCCCATCCTTTTGGCTCTTCAAGCATTACTTTCTCGCCTTTTTCATTCAACAATCTATCTTTCAAAGGATTAAATCCCAGGTCGCCGGCAATTACAAGGGCTGTTACCATTTCGGGGGAGGCTACAAAGGCAAAGGTGTTTGGGTTTCCGTCAGCACGTTTGGCAAAGTTCCTGTTAAAAGAATGAACGATGGTGTTTTTTTCTTTTTTATCAGCATCTTCCCGATCCCACATTCCGATACATGGCCCGCAGGCATTGGCAAATACTTTACCACCAATTTGCTTAAATATTTCGATATAACCATCTCTCTCAATGGTGAACCTTACCTGTTCTGAACCGGGAGTGATAGTAAACCCGGCCTTTACACTCAGGTCTTTTTCTTTTGCTTGTTTTGCAATGGAAGCTGCTCTTGAAATATCTTCGTATGATGAGTTTGTGCATGACCCAATAAGGCCTACCTCAACTTTTAAAGGCCAGCCATTCTTCTTAGCTTCTTCTTTCATCTGAGAAACCGGGGTTGCACGATCGGGAGTAAATGGCCCGTTCAGGTAGGGTTCCAGTTCATCAAGATTGATTTCCAGTACCTGGTCAAAGTATTTTTCAGACTCGGCATAAACTTCCGGATCTCCTGTTAAGTTATTCCGGACTTCATTGGCTGCATCTGCCACATCATTCCTTCCGGTAGCACGCAGATAGCTTTCTATAGATTTATCATAACCAAATGTTGAAGTAGTGGCTCCAACCTCAGCACCCATATTGCAAATTGTTCCTTTACCTGTAGCAGAAAGTGATTTTGCACCTTCTCCAAAATACTCAATAATAGCACCGGTACCTCCTTTAACTGTTAAAATACCTGCAATTTTTAATATAATATCCTTGGGAGCAGTCCATCCATTTAGTTTTCCTGTTAACTTAATTCCAATAAGTTTTGGGAATTTAAGTTCCCAGGGCATGTCAGCCATTACATCAACGGCATCAGCTCCTCCAACACCAATAGCTATCATTCCCAGTCCTCCGGCATTTACTGTATGCGAGTCGGTACCAATCATCATGCCACCAGGGAAAGCATAGTTTTCGAGTACCACCTGATGAATAATTCCGGCACCAGGTTTCCAAAAACCAATACCATATTTGTTGGTAACGGAGCCCAGGAAATCATATACTTCCTTATTGGTTGTTTTGGCTACACCCATGTCCGTTTCTGCCTGAACTTTTGCCTGAATAAGGTGATCGGCATGTACGGTGGAAGGAACGGCTGATTTTTTCTTTCCCGCCTGCATAAATTGAAGAAGGGCCATTTGAGCAGTTGCATCCTGCATAGCGACCCTGTCAGGCCTGAAGTCAACATAATCTGCACCTCTTGAATATGCTTTTTCAGGAATACCTGAGTCAAGGTGTGCGTATAAGATTTTCTCTGTAAGCGTAAGAGGTTTACCTACTAATTTTCTTGCTCCCGAAAGCTTATTATCCATGTTGGAATAAACTTTACGGATCATTTCAATATCAAAAGCCATATGATTATTTTTTATTAAGTTATATTTTGTACAAAAGTATAAAATTATTAATGAATTTTTCCTGTTGACCTGGAAAAGGATTAAAAGGGTAGAAGTCTCCTTTAGATATTCAATTTATTTCGTATTTTTAGGATGTTAAAAATGATTGGAAATTTTAAATAAATTGTAAAATTGAAAAAGAGCTTATTAATAGAAAATATCAGGATTGCATTTAATGCAATCAGATCCAGTAAACTGAGAACCGTTCTTACTATTTTTATTATTGCTATTGGGATAATGGCTTTGGTTGGAATCCTTACGGCAATTGAATCTATAAAAGCATCGATCACCGATCAGTTTACTCTTATGGGTGCAAATACTTTTACCATTGAAAGCCGGAGTATGAATATTCAGATGGGAGACAGGCATTACCGAAAGAAAAACCATACAAGAATAACCTATCAACAGGCAGTTAAATTCAAAGAAATGATAGATATTCCTGTTACAACTTCCATTAGCACATATGCCACGGGTATTGGAACTCTTAAGTTTGAGTCAAAAAAAACGAATCCAAATATTCCTGTTATTGGTTCGGATGAGAACTATTTGCTTACTTCAGGTAATGAGATTGAAAAAGGCAGGAGCTTTTCAGTAAGTGATATTAATGATAACAGGAATGTGGCCATTATCGGGAGTGAACTGGTAAGTGTGTTGTTTGAAAGTTACCAGGATCCAATTGGGAAAATTATTCTTGTTGGAGGTGGAAAATACAGGGTTATAGGTGTGCTTAAATCAAAAGGGGCAAGTATAACAGGACTGGATAAGATCTGTATTTTGCCTATCACTACTGTTCGTTATCATTTTTCAAGGCCCAATATGCGATATTCTATTAATGTGATGCCAGAAGATCAGTATGCATTTGAAATCGCAAAAAGTGAAGCAGAAGGTGTTTTTCGTATTGTGAGGGGACTGTCAGCAAAAGATGAGAGTGATTTTAATATAACCTCGAGCGATAACCTGGTGGATATTCTACTTGAGAATATAAAATTTGTAACCATTGCTGCTACATTAATCGGTTTGATTACGCTTTTTGGTGCTGCAGTAGGTCTTATGAATATTATGCTGGTTTCTGTAAAAGAAAGAACCAAAGAAATTGGCATTAGAAAAGCGATAGGAGCAAAGTCTTTGACCATTAAAAGACAATTCTTGTACGAGGCTATTTTGATTGGTCAGATAGGAGGTTTTGTTGGGATTATTTTGGGCATTCTTGCCGGGAACCTAATTTCATTGCTTACCAAAACTTCTTTTATTGTACCCTGGGACTGGATGATTATTGGTGTTATGGCTTGTTTGGTAGTAGGTCTGGTTTCCGGATATGTCCCGGCCGTTAAAGCTTCAAAACTGGATCCTATTATTGCCTTACATTATGAATAGTTTAATTGTTTGCAATAACTTTGATAGAGCCTCTTATTTCTATTAGAATTTTTCATTGTACCCTTTTTGTCCTCGATGTAATGTTATTTCGTATCAATATTATTTATATGTTTACACTTTAGTAATAAGTTTAATACTCTTAAGCCTTATACTAAATTGAGATTTACTTGAAATTCACAAATGGTATATTAATCTGATACTTAGGCTCTTAATTCACATTAATAACTAAAATTATTTTCTTGTGGAACCAATACATATTGAACCAACTCCAATTACTCCTGAAATTGATTTTAATTTTAGTACCGGTGTTTTAAAACTCAGGGGGAGATCCATACCTGAAGATCCGGAGGATTTTTATATTAAAATTTTAAGCTGGCTACAGGAATATTATATTTCGCCCCATGAAGTTTCAGAATTATGGTTTGAAATGGAATATATAAATAGTGGTTCATCAAGATATATTCTTGAAATACTTAGAAGGATCAGAAAATATCAGGAGGAAGGGAAGAAAACTATAGTTAAATGGCATTACGAAGAGGAAGATGAATCTATTCTGGGTCTTGGGGAGTATTATCGTGATCTGATAGATTTACCAATTGAGTTTATTAGGATAATATAGGCTCCTGTCAAAAGAAAAAATATTGATTTAAATAAAAAAAAGCCCTGATTTACAGGGCTTTTTTAGATATTTCTTGTGGTTCTTTCTAAAACACTAATTAGT
>JAOZKQ010000553.1 GCA_029935275.1 Bacteroidales bacterium
CCCTCTATTGAAATATCAGGATTTTTTAATTCCCTTAACCATGGCTGTCCATTAACTGAAAGCTGAATTAGAAGAAAAAAACTAATACTCAGAAAAAATGATAAATTTCTTTTCAAACCCTTCATTAAAATTTTAATAGAATTAAGACTATTAATCTATTATATATTCATACCCGGTACAAAGATATTTAATTTTGTAATACGTACATCTTCCTAAAAAATCTTTTTTTATTTTTATGCTTTATTATATTTTTGTTTTGTCGTTGGTTTTGCTTGTAAGTTTAAGTTTAATAAGACTTCATTTAATCTCATTTAACTATGATTTGGTTTAAAAGAGTGACTTTTTTTGTTTCTATTATTATTACATCTTATGCTTGTGTGAATAATCAAGTTAATAATCAGGTATTTCAACAGGCAATTGAAAATGGAAAAGATGCCAATGAAGGTTTCTCCAGAAGTTTAAAATTTGTAAACGGGTGGTTGGCAGAGGCTGATTCTGTAAGCGGCTTAATTCCACGTAATTTATATAAAGATAAAGACTTTTGGAATGCCAAGGATGCAGCTGCTGATAATTACCCGTTTATGGTTTTGACAAGTTCAATTGTAGATAAAAATATGTATGAAGGCGTAATGTTGGATATGTTAAAAACTGAAATAGAGTTAAGTTCTCGTGTTGGTAACTTGCCGGATTCATACTCGTTTAGTAAACAGGCATTTCTAAAGGATGAGATAGAGATGGACCCTATACTATTTGGAGCATCTGAATATATGAAAGATGGCTTAATGCCACTTACCGAATGGTTAGGAGATACTCCCTGGCTGGCCAGAATGAAAGGGATTCTGGATGATTTTCAAAAAGAGGCAGAAGTGATAACTGCTTTGGATGGTAAACATTTTGGTAATAGTGCGGTGGTTGAGATAAATGGTGAACTGTTGCAGGTGTTATCAAGAATGTATTGGATTTGCGGAGAGCAGAAGTACCTGGATTGGGCAATTAAGATTGGTGATTATTATTTACTAAATGATGAAAACCTGCCTTCTAATATGGAGCACCTTAGATTAAGGGATCACGGATGTGAAATTATTTCAGGACTAAGTGAACTATACCTGGCTTTACATTTTGTCGATACCCTTAAGAAAGCTAAGTACAGTAAACCAATGCATCAAATGCTTGACAGAATCCTGGAAATAGGTAGGAATGAACACGGCCTTTTTTACAATGGGGTTAATGGGATAACAGGAGAAATAATAGATAATCGTATTGCCGATAATTTTGGATATACTTTTAATGCCTACTATTGTGTGTATTTGCTGGATAGAACTGATGCATACCGTGATGCTGTATTAAAGGGCCTTGGGAGTCTTCATTTTTATAAGAATTATGTTTGGGAAGGAAACCCTAAACAAGCACCGGGGAGTGCAGATGGTTATGCTGATGCCATTGAAGGAACCATTAACCTTTATAACAGGGAACCAATAGCCTCAGTAAAGGATTGGATTGACAGTGAAATCAAAGTTATGTTCAGCATTCAGAAAGATGACGGGATTGTTGAAGGATGGCATGGTGACGGTAATTTTGCCCGTACTGCAATAATGTATAGTTTGTGGAAAACAAAAAGCCTGACAATCAATCCATGGCGTGAAGATGTTATTTTTGGTGCAGTTGAAAAAGACGATAAACTTTGGGTGTCTATGCAATCTGAGAGCGATTGGAAAGGGAAGCTGGTTTTTGATAAACCCCGTTTTAAAGAAAACCTGAATATGCCCATTGACTATCCGCGTATCAATCAATTTCCGGAATGGTTTACGGCACAGAAAAATGCAAAATATAAAGTGCATGATTTGAGTAATGGCAAAACAACCAGTTATTCAGGTAAGGACCTTCAAAATGGACTGGAAATAGGATTAATCCCGGGGGAAATAAAGAAACTGGTCGTTGAAAAGATGAATTAGGAAAAGTCCGAAGTCCGAAGAAGGAAGACCGAAGATGGGAACAGGGAACAGGGAAATCATTAATAATCATTTAGTTGTAATTCTCTGAAGGAAT
>JAOZKQ010000108.1 GCA_029935275.1 Bacteroidales bacterium
TGTTCCTTGTTCCTTGTTCTTCACCGTTCATCCTTCTATATCAGGGTACCGGGTCATGACCATGTCCTCCCCATGGGTTACAGGACAGGAATCTTTTTAGGGATAGCCAGCCCCCTTTAAAAGGTCCATATTTTTTTAATGCTTCAATACTATAGGAAGAACATGTGGGAGTATATCTGCAGGTGGGAGGGAATAAAGGGGAAATCGCTTTTTGATAAAACTTCACCATCCCTATCATTATATAGCTTAAAATCTTTTTCATTTTCAAAGAATAGCTACCAGTTTTTGTATTATATGACTGATTTTGTTTTCAATAGTATGAAAATCTATAATTTCATTACTTGTAAAGATCAAAAATATGTTCAGAGTTTTTTTCTGATCTGAAAGCTGTTTATACAGAACCGGCTTTTGTAATCTAAATGCTTCCCGTGTTCTTCTTTTAAGTAAATTCCGGTCAACAGCTCTCTTGAATTTCTTTTTAGGAACACTTATGGTAAATTTTATCGGGGAGTCCTGAGGAGGGGTAAATTTCCATAAAACCCGAAAAGGAAATACGCTTATAACAGATCCATTTGAGAATAATTCCTCAATATCTTTACGGCTCGTTAGTTTTTCCCGTTTATTGAATACAAACTTCTGCACTCTAATGTTTCAAAGTGAAAAACAATAGCTTTGCCTAAATATTGAAAGTGAAGATTAACAGGGCGAATTTATACTTTTCCTGAAAATTAGGTCTTATTTATTGTTTTTGTTATAATCTATAATGTATTGCTCCAAAGCCATTGTCATTGAAGGAGCTTGGGGATTTGGGGCCTGAATATCCAACCTTAAGCCAGCTTCTATAACCGCTTTTGCAGTAGAAGGCCCAAAACAGGCTATTTTCGTTCCGTTTTGTTTAAAATCAGGGAAATTATGTAAAAGTGAAGTAATCCCGGTTGGGCTGAAAAATACAAGAATATCATACTTTTTTGTCGATAAATGTGATAAATCGCTACAAACTGTCTTGTATAACACAGCTTTTGTAAAGTTGATTTTCGCCTTTTCCAGTAATAAGGGAATATCATTTTTATGCATATCTGAAAGGGGGATTAAAAACTTCTCCTCTCTGTTTTTAGTAATTAATCCCATCAGGTCAGGAAACTTACCTTTTCCAAAAAAGATTTTTCTTTTTCTGTAAACTGTATATTTTTGAAGATAAAGAGCCACTGATTCTGTAACGCAAAAGTATTTCATAGAGTCAGGTATGGCTACCCTCATTTCAGTTGCAATGCGGAAAAAGTTATCAATAGATGTTTTACTGGTAAGAATAACAGCAGTGTGTTCCAGTAAATTTATTCTTTCCTTTCGAAAATGTTTTCCAAGAATCCCTTCGATATGAATAAAGGGCTGGAAGTCGATTTTTAGATTATTCTTTGATGCCAGTTCTGCATAATGTGATTTTCCATTTGCAGGTTCGGGCTGCGAAACTAATATGGTTTTAATTTTCAATGGACGGAATTTTAAGTTAAACTAGTCAATAAAAACAATTAACTCATTAACAATAGAATTTTCACCAGTATTAAAAATGGTAAAATTTCCAGAGCGCAAAGATACAAAATTCCGTATAATATTAAAGTTCTTTTAGTATAAAAAATTACTAATAGTCTGAATGACCTTACTAAATAGAGTAAGATAACTATGCCTAATCCTATGTATATGAATATATTATTAAATGGATAATGGGCATAAGCAGCTATAATAGTTATGGGTATCAGGAACAAGCCCAGGCTGTTTATATGTAAAGAAATATTAAAAAAGTATTCATTAAACAGGTCTTTTGAGAGCGAAAAGTATCCAATTAAGTGGATTGTCAGGAATTTTATGAAGAACCAGATACTTAGGCCGGCAGTAAAAATAAGAAAATTAACAATGGGCGAATAATTCAGGATTTTGAAATTAGTAAGTGTACAGACCTGATAGAGGAATAATCCCCCACTGAAAAAAAAGATTAGATTTAATGCAAAAGAAGCCCTTTGAAAAAATGAATTTCGATTTCGGTATAGATTACTAGCTGTTTGGTAATTAAAAATAGATAGAATAATTGGGTTTATTAATTTCCCATAATAATACTTTACCCTTGCCAACTGTATTAAAATTAATAAAAATGGAATGATAAGCCAGATCTGGCTTTGAAAATCTTTGTTTACTTTATGTTCCGGTTCTAAAAAAGCAGGTTTTTCAACAAGTGTAGCTATTGTATCTTCTTTTTTGTCTGGTAGCGATATGGAAGAACCATCACTCTCATGAATAAAGAAATCAACTTTTTTCGAAAGTTCTGAATTTTTGGCTATTTTAATATTGGTTAAGAAATCAGGTTCCGGGATATAAGGTACAGTGTCGTAGGCCAGTAAAATGTGGTTTGAATCAAGTAATAATACCTGGGGGGCTTCTTTAATAATAGCTTTGCGTTGTCTGATCTGTGTTTGTTGTTTCTTAGTGGAATCTATCTCTTTGGTGCGTCTTTCTTCTTGCCTTAGTATGTTTTCAATTTCAGAAAGAGAATACTTTTTGACAGAAGTTGTAGAATCTGACTTGGGAATTGCGCTAAGACTGGTATCTGAAACCGGCCTGGTTACATTTAAGATAGAATCAATTTTTGGCAGGGAGTCTTGTTTTACGGTGGGAATGGAATCCTGGAAGTAGCGGTATGTATTGTGGATTTCCCAGCTCATAATGAATTTAACTTTTTACAAAGATACGTTAAAATGGAACTTTAGGTTATTATAATTTTAACAATTGTTTTTAATCCTGACGGAATGGAAAATATAGTTGAATCAACAGCTTCAGATTTTAGTAGTAAGTAAAAATAATGACTTCGAAGACTAAATTATTCCTATGATAGTTCCTGGATTTTGTCAAGTAAATTACTTAAGAGCCTACTGGCTCCGATGCGAAAATACTTATTATTTAACCATTTCTCACCCAATACATTTTTAACGATAGTAAAATATATGAGGGCATCTTCCGGAGTTGAAATTCCTCCAGCGGCTTTAATTCCGACCATTTTTTGTGTTTTATTATGAAAGTCCTTAATTGCTTCAACCATGACCAGAAATTTATCAGGGGTGGCTGCTTGTGGAATTTTTCCGGTGGATGTTTTAATAAAATCAGCCCCGGCATCCATAGCTATCAGGGAAGCATTACGGACAGATTCGTATCCGGACAAAGCTCCTGTTTCAAGTATTACCTTTAATTCAGCTTTTCCGGCTGCTTCTTTAAGTTGGGTGATTTCATCATGCACATCTTTATATTTTTTTTCAATAAATTTGCCAACAGGTAGTACAATATCTATTTCATCAGCACCAGCTTCTACTGCCAGTTCAATTTCTCTTTTTTTAATTTCGATAAAAGTAAGTGATGCCGGAAAACCTCCAGCCACTGAAGCAATCCGGACTTTTCTACTGTTCAGGTTACTGAAAACAACGGGGATCAGGGAAGGGTAAACACAAATTGCAGCTACATTAGGAACGGAAGGGAAGGCTTCGTTAAACAAATTAACCTTTAGGCACAAATCCTGAATTTTCTTTTCATTGTCGTCCACATTCAGGGATGTAAGGTCAATAAGGCTTACAAGGGTCTTTAAATTGGAATCTGTCATCTCAACCTGGCTGGTTTTGATCAGTTTCTCCGTTGTATTCTTAATATTCTTTAAGAGAATAGTTTTAGGGTATTCGTTAAATAGTTCTTGCATAGCTTCACAGTTTTGGGTTATTTTGATGTCTTTCTTTATCCCTGAAAGTTTTTTTCAACAAGTTCTCTTCAAGGGCTTTTGTAAGATTAATGCCGGTTTGATTGGCCAGGCAGATCAGAACAAACAGCACATCGGCAATTTCATCTTCCAAATTCGAATTTTTTTCATTCTCTTTAAAAGATTGTTCACCATATTTACGGGCTATGATCCTGGCAAGTTCCCCTACTTCTTCTGTAAGGAGAGCCATATTTGTAAGTTCATTAAAGTACCGTATTCCAATGGTGTTAATCCAGTTATCGACTTGTTTTTGGGCTTCGTCAAGATTCATATTATTCCTTATTTTTAGTATCAATAATAATGGTAACCGGACCGTCATTCGTAAGTGAAACCTGCATTATTGCACCAAACTCTCCCGTTTGAACTTTTTCTTTTGTAAAGCTACTCATCATTTTAATAAATTTCTCATAAAGGGGGATTGCTATCTCAGGCCTGGCTGCCTTAATATAGGAAGGCCGGTTTCCTTTTTTTGTCTTTGCATGAAGGGTAAACTGACTGATTACCAATAATTCTCCATTAATATCCTGAATGGAGAGATTCATAACTCCCTGATTGTCATCAAAAATACGGAGTTGTGCAATTTTTTTGCATAGCCAGTCAATATCATACTGATTGTCTGATTCTTCAATTCCAAGCAAAACCAATAAACCCTGATTTATTTGTGTTTTTACCTGTTCGTTTATACTTACAGATGCCTGTGAAACCCTTTGAATTAATGCTCTCATGTGTTATATCAACTGATCCGTTTGTTTTATCCTTTTGATTAACAAAAATAGAAATAAATATAGGGAATAAAATAAAATTGGTATTCCTTTTTCGCAAAACGTTTCCATCGTCTGAAAGACATGGAAACGTTTTGTATAAGATGGAAAGATTAGCCTGCCCGCAAAATTGCCGGACCACCCCGTCATGACACCCCTCCTTAAAAAAAAGGAGGGGAATTCTTTACCATTGTGGTTTGGCAAAGTCACTTTGTTGTAACAGCTGGATTCGTCCCTGGACAATCCAGCATGTGTGGAAAAAATATTAAAGGAAATCAGGTGAAAATCCATCCGTTACTAAAGAAAATATTTAGCATATAAGTATTCCAAATCAGATTCATTAAAACCAGGCTAACTAATAAAAGTACCTGAGACTTTTTATTTAATTTCCCTCTAAAAATAAAATATAAATAATTTACAATAAATAAATACATTCCCCAAAAGCTGAAACCAAAACGGCTTCCGCCAAATGTCGTGAAATGTAAAAACAAGATTAATAAAAAGATAGAGATGAATGTTACAATTAGGGATTTAGAATATGATTTATCTGTAAAACTATTAAATATTAGAATTGCAACAATGTAAAAAGGGGGAGAGGCCAGAGTAAATCGAAAAAAACTATGCATGTTGCCCCCTGATGTTAATAGTGTGAAAATAAATATTCCTGCCAGGTAGAATACGGAGATGAGAAATAGAAAAGTATTGCTGTCAATATTTACATTTTTTCCGGAATGCAGGTAGAGCATTATCTTTTTTCTTTTAAATATGGTAAAAAGTGCGAAAAGAAAAGCGGGAATACTAATAAAGAATAAGGAGAAAGAGCTCAGGGCAAATCCCTCTTCTGACCAGTCGGAAATACTTTTTATGCCTTGTAAAAATCCTCCTTCCCAAAATTTACCGGCATCCAGAAAGGTGGTCCAGGAAGATGAATAAGCATATTGAATGATTATTACCACTAAATATCCGCTAAGAAAGGGAATAGTTTTTCGGCTTAGCTCTTTTATAAAATTTTTAAAATTTACTGGATTATAATAAAAAAGACTTTCCACCAATAAAATAGCAATAAAGATAAATAGAGAGGCAGGCCTTACCATAGCTAACAGGAAACTACCTGTAAAATATAAACCATACTTTTTCTTTACCAGTCCAACAGAAGCCAGTGCCATGGTAAATAAAAACAGGGATTCGGAATAAGGAATGTAATATATTATTGTTGATGGTAAACTAAGAAGGAGGACAAAAAGTATTGTTTTATCAAAGGGCCCGCTATTCACAAGGTAAAGAACAAGCAGGCCAATGGACAATGAAAACAGAAAATAGTTAAGGATTGAGATGCCGGTGTATCCTGTATTTGTTGCTTTCCATAATAATGGAAAAAGGGGAAAGAAGGCTCCCCTGACTTTGTGATAACATCCATCTTCAGTTGAGTACATGTGCTCTTTTATACAATTGTAGATATCAGCATCCCATCTTTCAAAGTTTTCTTCAGTTATTTCCAGATAGGGTTTTGAAACTTTATCAATACTATAGTTATCCCAGCCTCCTGTCCGTTCATAATTTTTGGAAATTTTACCCAGAGTGTGCTTGTATATTACCGGATGCTGAAAAGCCTGAAAAAGTCCAATAAAAACAATCAGATTAAGAAGGGCAAGGAAACTAAATTTACCGACATTTTTTCGCATAAACAAATGTATTATTGTTTAATCATTTTTGCACGTGTAAAGAGTTTATTTCTATCAAAAAGATAGCGGTAAGTGATATGCGTTTTTCTGACAGTACCTCCAATTTGTTCACACAGTTTTATCATTGAGTGATTATATTCGGCAATCCAGTTTAACTCCAGATCAGTATAGCTTAACCCTCCTTTTTTAACCGTATCTTCAAAAAAACTGACCATTCCTTCGGCAACCCCCTTTCCCTGGTATTCGGGTATAACCCCAAATAAAAGCCCTATGGCACGGGTGGGCGTTTTCTTTATCCTTAGATGATAGATCAAGCGTAGTTTGTTTAGTACATGGAATTTACCATTAAATTTTTTAATAATTTGGAATAAGTCAGGCAACATGAGGAAAAAAGCTATAGGTTTCTCATTATAAAAAGCAAAGATAATAAGTTTAGGGTCGAGAACCGGTTTCATTGTTTTAAACAAAGCAACCGCCTGTGCTTTTCGCATGGTACTAACTCCAGGGAATATAGCCCATGCAGCATTAAAAATATCCATAAACCAGATGGGAATATTGGAGGCTTCCTTTTTATCATAATTACGAAACTGATATGCTTTATCCCGCTTCAAACGTTCTGCTTTTTCCCTGACAATAGGATCCAACTTCCCTGGAATGAGGGGAAGATAAAAAGTATATTGTTTGTAATAGTTTTTGAAACCATAGCCTTCAAAAAGTTCATTATAATAGTAGGGATT
>JAOZKQ010000554.1 GCA_029935275.1 Bacteroidales bacterium
AGGTCAAATTCATGAGTAAAAACTACATGTCTATGGAAGAACTGGCGGGGAAAATTAATATTTCCCGCCAAACTCTTTCGTCCATTATCAACGGAACATGGAAAGAAAAAAGGATCTCGAAGGCCACTTACAATAAAACAATGGCATTGATTGAGCAATTTGGTTATGTACCCCAAAGCTCAGCCCGTCAACTTTCAAAAACTAAAAATGATACCATCGGGCTTATTTACCACGGGAACTTTTTTTCCCATATTTCAAAAGCCGTACAATATCTTAATAACTATTTCTATACTGAGAAAGTACCGGTAAACCTCAAAATGACCTCCTCTCTCGCACTTAAAGAAACAATTAAAGAGCTTTTAGGTAATCGAGTTAGTAAGATCATCATTATCAATACATTTGATAATTTAGCAGAACGTATTATTGAAGAAAATATCTTAGCTTTTTTGCAAAAGATTCCTGTTATTATTTATAATTATCATTTTGACTACGAGAAAGATAAGGAACACAGGTGTATTTTACTCAAACATGGAATTTCTCTGATTGGATTTTCAAGGGCCAAAATTTATACAAAGTTTTTTAACAGGCTTCAGGATAGTCCATACACTACACTGTTCATTGATGAAAATATTCATTATCGTTTAACAAACAGTGAATTCCCCAAAAACCTTTTTTCTTTTTTTAAACACTTACATACCTTTCAGCAAGCAAACCGGGAGGAAAAAGAATTTGATGAATTCCTGGTTGGAAAAAGCCTGGGAAAGCAGCTCTTATCCAAATTACCTAAACATGAAAAATCGGTTATTATAACTGACAGCGATATGGTAGCAGAAGGACTGGCAGATCTCCTTACCAAAAAGGGCTTTGATATCCCTGATCAGATTGGTTTGCTTGGATTTGACAACCTGAATGCTACTAAATATTTTAAAATTCCCATTTCAACTATTGAAGTACCTGTAAAGGAAATGATAACTAATGTTATCAGGCTTTTAAAAAGTCCGAAAAGCACCGAAGCTAAGGATTTTATATCGGGGTCAAATATTATTTATAGGAAAAGTCTTATCTTTAATACTCAAAATTAATAAACTGTAAAATATCTTAAGATGTCTGGTAAATTAAAAATTGGAATTGTAGGCTGTGGGACTATTGCAGATATTCAGGCACAGGCCATACAACAATCCGGAAACCTGGAACTGGTTTCTCTTTATAGCCGTTCTGAAAAAAATGCCAGTGGGATGGGTGAGAAATATGATGTTAGATGGCATACCGACTGGGATAAATTTATTGCTGATCCGCTTATCGATGCAGTTTCCATTTGTACGCCTAGCGGAAATCACCTGGATTATGGGGAAATGTCAGCCAGGGCTGGTAAACATGTAATTGTGGAGAAGCCAATAGAAATAACTATTGAGAGGGCGAAACGTCTTATACAGGTTTGTGTGGAAAACCGGGTTGCTTTGGCTGTTATCTATCAAAGCCGGTTTATTCCGGAAATTGAAGAAGTAAAAGGAGAACTGGATAAACATGTAATTGGCAAACTTATAATTGCTGATGCAAATATTAAATGGTTCCGGAGTCAGGATTATTATGATAGTGGTGCCTGGCGGGGTACTTTTGCCCTTGATGGCGGAGGTGTACTTATAAACCAGGCGATTCATACTATCGACCTGTTTCAATGGTTTATGGGGGATGTGAAAAGCATTTTCGGGAAAATTGCTACTCTGACCCACGAAAGATTGGAAGGGGAGGATAACGCAATGGCAGTTGTTGAGTTTAAATCAGGCGCTATTGGGGTAATCACAGGCTCAACTTCCATTCAGCCGGCACAGCCCAGACATATAGAATTGCATGGTGAAAAAGGCAGCATTATCATTGATGGTGACGATGTAAGTATTCTAAAAGGAGGTACTAAGCCAGCAAAACAAGAGAAAGCTAAAGCGACTGGTGCCTCCAGCCCACTACAGGGTTTTTCTATAGAACCACATAAAAAACAATTTGAAGCCATTGCAGATGCTATAAGTAAAGGTCATGAGCCCCC
>JAOZKQ010000555.1 GCA_029935275.1 Bacteroidales bacterium
AACGCCCGGTGGCGGTCAATGGTAAAGTTGAAATCCGACCCATCATGTACCTGGCCTTATCATATGACCACCGGGTTATTGATGGACGGGATTCCGTAGGGTTTCTGGTAAGAATTAAGGAACTGATTGAATCACCAATCCAGATGCTGAGTGGAGGTAAGAGCCTGGAAAATTTATTACTTGAGATTTAACAGGCTTCAGGGCACTTCTAAGAATTCCTTTCTTTTAAAAAACAAAGAGAATAAATAAGATGAATGAGGGAGAAGCGTTAAAAAATGGCAAAGGTATAATAGACAAAAAGGAGGCTACGAAGCTCTGTGTATTGCTTATTTATTAGCATTGAAGCAAATCAAAGGTTATGAATAAAAAAAGTGCTTTTAATGCGAAGGAATTTTTAAAAGTACTCCTTAATAAATCAAAATTACCGTTTAAATATAAGCAATACTATTATGAAAAAAATCACCTTCATTTTATCTGTGTTTCTGATATTTATTGTCACTGCTTTTTCGCAGGACCGGATCACAGGACTAAATTTCGCCACCCGTTCGGAAGTCATAGCTCAACATGGCATGGCATGTACCAGTCAACCACTTGCAACACAGGTAGCCCTTGACATTTTAAAGCAGGGTGGAAACGCTATTGATGCGGCAATTGCGGCAAATGCCATGTTAGGTTTGGTGGAGCCTACCGGCAATGGACTTGGAGGTGATATATTTGCTATTGTATGGGATGCCAAAACAAAGAAACTATACGGGCTAAATGGAAGTGGCCGGTCCCCAAAATCACTTAGCCTTGAGTATTTCAAAGAAAAAGATTACAAAAAGATTCCTTCCCATGGACCTTTACCCGTTTCTGTACCCGGTTGTGTAGATGGATGGTTTGAACTTAACAAAAAGTTTGGCAGCATGAAGATGAAAGAGATTCTACAACCTGCCATCAATTATGCAAAAAACGGATTCCCGGTAACCGAACTTATTTCCTATTACTGGCAGGGAAGTGCAAGGTTCCTTCAGCAGTTCCCAAACTTTAAGGAAATTTATATGCCGGGAGGCCATGCTCCTTCCAAAGGGGAAATCTTCAAAAATCCTTATCTGGCAAATACTCTTGAAATAATTGCCAGGGGTGGCCGGGATGCTTTTTACAAAGGGGATATCGCCCATACTATTGACAAGTTCATGCATGAGCAGGGTGGATTTCTTTCCTATGAAGACCTTGCCTCACATCACTCGGAATGGGTAGATCCTATTTCAATAAATTACCGTGGTTATGACATTTGGGAATTACCTCCTAACGGGCAGGGTACTGCTGCACTTCAGATGCTCAATATTCTGGAAGGCTATGATATTACCTCTATGGGTTTTGGCAATGCCGAATACATACATTACTTCACAGAAGCAAAAAAGCTGGCTTTTGAGGACCGGGCTAAATATTATGCAGACCCGGATTTTAATACAATTCCTATTGAACAATTACTCTCAAAAGAATATGCCACTAAACGGCGGGAATTGATTAAACCGAATAGGGCGGGAAGAAATTATCCGGCTGGCGAACTCGAACAGGGAAATACAATATATCTGACTGTTGCCGATCAGTGGGGGAACATGGTATCACTTATTCAAAGTAATTATCGTGGAATGGGTTCAGGAATGGTACCTCCCGGACTGGGATTTATTCTACAGGACCGTGGAGAGCTATTCAGCCTGGAAGAAGGGCATATGAACTGCTATGCCCCTGGCAAAAGGCCTTTTCATACAATTATTCCTGCCTTTATTACGAAAGATGGTAAACCATGGATTAGTTTTGGGTTAATGGGAGGAGCCATGCAACCACAGGGCCATACACAAATTGTCATCAACATAATAGACTTTGGCATGAACCTGCAGGAAGCAGGAGATGCCCCACGGATCAGTCATGGAGGATCATCGCAGCCTACAGGTGAAAAAATGACAGATGGAGGGATTCTCCACCTGGAATCAGGCATTGATTATGATACATTGAAGAAACTGATGAGCATGGGCTATAAAATCCAATGGATGAA
>JAOZKQ010000556.1 GCA_029935275.1 Bacteroidales bacterium
TTAATGTTGGAAGGATATCAGCAGCTGTAGCTTTAATAATTGCTGTGATAATGGCCCCTTTACTGGGCAATATCCCGCAAATGTTTCAGTACATACAGGAATATACCGGTCTCGTAAGTCCGGGTATCCTTGCTGTATTTTTAATGGGTTTGTTCTGGAAAAAGGCAACAAACAAGGGCGCAATAATTGGAGTAATCAGCTCAATATTTATCGCTTTAATGCTTAAATCACCAGTAGTAGACCTTCCGTGGATGGATCAGATGCTTTATACCTTATTACTTAGCATGGTTGTTATTGCAGGCGTTAGCCTTACTACTTCCGGCAATGTGGATGATCCTAAAGGGATTGACCTTACTTCCAAAATTTTTAAAACGGATGAGGTTTTCAATATCAGTGCTTATGCCATAATGATTATATTAGTAGCTCTATATGCGATTTTCTGGTAAGAAGGAAGATCCTTTAAAATAGAATATTTGGAAAAGCCCGTTTGATTGATAAACAACCGGGCTTTTTTTATGGTGTATATTTTAGGTTCTGGATAAAGGGGAGTATATTGTAACTATTAATGCGAATCAAGGCTTGAATTAATTTGATTTTGAAGATAATACAAGAAAATTCAAAATTCTTCAGGGCTGTTTCATATGTTTTTTGAATACACCAGGCTTCGTATGGGGCTATTACAGTAAAAGCACTTTTTTTATTCATAACCTTTGATTTGCCTCAAAACTAATAAATATGCATGATTCAGAAGAATTGAGCCTGAATTTTGTCCATTAAGCCCATTATTAATAAGATAGGATCAATTTACAACAAATTCTTTTCTAATTGTCCCTGTGTAACCATCCGGGGAAATTCCTTCAACTAATATGGTATAGCGGCCTGGTTCATCCGAAGTGTAGAATTCAAAACTAAGGCTGCTGTCTTTTTGCTTGTATAAGTCAGGGTTCCAATAAAGAGTATTTCTGAAATCAGGGATACGGCTGTTTTTTAATGAATCAATCCTATAGTTTGGAGAATTGAATTGAATTTTTCTGTTGAACCCGGTATAGGCCTGTCTGAATATAGAATAATCAAAGTCCAGGGCTTCAAGATTGCCTTTTTTTGTAACAAAACTAATAATACCATCAAAAACCTGCTTATCAATAAAGTACCTTAAGTTTAAAACATCAATGCGTTCAAGTTCAGCAGATCTCATGTTTAGAATCTGGTCAATATCATCAAACGGTATTCCATCAACAATGACAAAAGGATCATTTTCAAAAACCTGCCCAATAATATTACTTGATATTTGGAATACAAGTTTACCGTTTCTTTTACGGCTTATTACATGTGGTACAATTTCTTTAATTACTTCCTTCACAGTAGTTAAATTGATAAAATCGGAGATTTGAACAGAATTCTCCGGATCACCATAAAAATTTATTGAATGGTTCTTGTTAACCGCATTTTGATCATTTTGTCGATAGGCCTGATATATGTTCTCAACCTGCATACTTATGATGCTCTTGTTTAGTTTTTCAAGCTTGCTGGTATCCAGGTAGTATGGCCCTGGCAGAACATGATTGGAAGAACTAATAAAGTCTGGTTCAAGTTCAACAAAATATTTATCTGGTTCTGTCCCTAATGCTTGAACTACAATTTCCTGCAGTCCGGTTTCATTCATTATAAAATGAAAATCACCGGAATCATTTATTTCATAAAATTGACATTTTGCAACTTTCCCAACAAGAGAAAAGATCACAACTTTATTTTTTTCAGGTTCTTCACTTTTACTATTTATTATGGTTCCGCTTATAATTTTGCCTTCTAATTCAGGCAGGTATTGAGGATATATTTTAGGAAAACCGGATAGTTTCTTAGAATCAGAACTATTAGAAGTATATAATAAGGGGTCATCGTTATTATTGGCAGGCTTATATGATGTACTTCTGGTTTTCAGGGAAGATAAATGCTTATGCCTGTTATCTATATTCATCCTGGTTCCATTTATTAAAAATGATTTGGTAACCGAAACCAAAAGGTCCGTTTC
>JAOZKQ010000557.1 GCA_029935275.1 Bacteroidales bacterium
CAAATTTTCTGGCAAGATTCAGATGGTTTACCATTACATCGGCGTTTTCAATAATCCGAGTCCTTTTCCGGTTAGAGAATGTTGCTCCGTATCCATATCGTGCCAGGCCAGCTTCTCCTTCCCCTTTTTCGATCTGACCAAAAATCTCATCATAAGTTCGGTTTTCTTTAGAGATAAAAACAAGGTATTTAACAGGAGATTCTTTCTCACCAGGGTATAGAGGCACGGGATTATTAGCCCTGTAGTTAAAAACCGGATCATCGGATTGAACAAAATTGAAGTTGTTTTTTATTACTTTTTCTGTAAGTCCTTCTAATTCTGAGCGCTCAGGTATATCAAAAATCTGGATGCTGCCTTTCATCAGGCTGCCAATGTAAGTGCCCTCAGGACCTACATAGAAGTTCTTTCCTGCATTTTTACCACTTCCATATCCCTTTGCATTGGTTACAATGAGTTTTTTGCCATTGGGGCTGACTTTCAATTTAGCCGGGAACCATCCGGTTGGAATATGTCCTATGGTTTTTAGGCTGGGAACATCAATTACTGCTATTGCATTAATCCCTGACTCAGCTACATAAAGAGTTTGCTTATCCGGCGATAATGCCAGACCGAAGGGTATTTTTCCCCGTAAATGATCAACTCTTCCATCCAGGTCAAGATGGATAGTATGTTCTACAGTGTCTGTTTTTACATTGATCACCGAAATATTATCATTATTTCCATTGCTTACAAAAACATATTCGGAGGTGGCAACAACTGAATTGGGGCTTGCTCCTCCAATGGCAGGGATCCCTTCTACCAACTGGCCAACCAATACTCCTGTTTTTATTTTTGCTGTTACTTCCGGTTTTCCTTGCTTACTTATATCAATTGCCCAGACCGAAAAAGATTCCGGAACATTCGGATCTCCAAGTCCGGGAATTATCATTGTATCCGTTTGTATCCCATTCTTAGCTTCCTCTGATAAATATGCAATGGGAGGGAGGCCCGGGGCCGTCTTCTTCAGGTTTTTATGATCAATTCCCTTTATTGCATGGTACTCAAACATACCCACATTAGCTACATAAGCCTTTTTTTCATCAGGCGATAAAGTAATACCAAAAGGAAACCGTCCTACCGGTACAGAATGAACAAGTTTCTTTTTTTCAGTATCAATAACTATCATCCGGAAGTTTACCTGATCAACCCCATAGATCCATTTTCCATCTTTGGTAATTATCAAATCACCAATATATCCTTTTGAATAAGCTGTATCATCAGCCATTACAGAGCAGTCTATGCTTCCTTTATCACTTCCGTCATTTATGTTAAACATGTAAATTTTATTTTCCTGGCCACCTGCAACGTAAACAGTTTGATTGTCAGGGGAGATTGCCAGTCCCATAAAAACCGATGCCAGTACACCTTTATCAGTTCCAGGTCCCGGAGGTACCTGTATAATCTCCGGTTTATCAGAGTTTATGTTTCTTATTATAGAAATGGAAAGGGGGGATGTTCCTGAATTAGCTGTAACAGCAATGTTCCCATCCTGACTCAGACAAAGCCCAAAGGGGTGGGGGGCAATAATAAATGATTCTCCATAGGGCGTAAGGATCCGGCCATTTGGAATAATGGTTTCTCCCTCAGGATTGATTTTGCAAAATTGACTTCCTGCTGGAGAGGTCGCAATCCAGACATTCTTTTTATTACAAGCGGTAAAAAATGTAATAAAAATTAGAAAAAACAGTGTTGACTTGATATTCATTTTAAGTAGCTTTTAACCTGATTAATTCATGAAAAATAACAAAAATTCATTATCTATATATAATTCACCTAATTATTATGATTCACATAAAAATTAAACTTTTTTCATATTTCCCTAATGTGCATTTATTTTAATGCATCTGTTTCGTTGCTATCCCGATGGCTATCAGTGATTTTATTACTATGAAAAATTTTAGTATTTAATTTGCTCACATACCTAATAGTATTGTTTATGACAACTGATTTATTAAAATAAAATGTGGCGCTATTAACTTCCAGATCCT
>JAOZKQ010000109.1 GCA_029935275.1 Bacteroidales bacterium
TAAATACATTCTCTCCAATAACAGGTTTGTTTACAGGAATACGAATACCTGAAAAAGTTTCAACAATTGTGCTTACCTGATTAATCTTTGATTCATTTATTCCCGTCTTCATATCCAACTGATCATTTATAAGGCTAACAATACTGGACAAAGGGGCATTACCCGCTCTTTCACCCAGGCCATTCACTGTTCCGTGGATTCCATTGACCCCGGCTTTTAAGGATGCATAGACATTAGCAATCGCAAGGTCGTAATCATTGTGGGCATGGAAGTCAAACCATAAGTCAGGATATCGGTCAATCATTTTTTTACAAAATAAAAAAGTCTGATCAGGATTCAGGACTCCCAGTGTGTCAGGCAGCATAAACCGACGGATTTTTTCATTTTTAAGTGCATCCATCAGGAAATAGACGTAATCTTCTGAACTTAGCATCCCGTTTGACCAGTCTTCAAGATAAATATTGACTTCAATATTCATCTTTTCCGCATTTCTAACAACCTCAAGGATGTCTTTAAGATGTTGTTCAGGTGTTTTTTTAAGTTGGCCTGTTACGTGTTTCAATGATCCTTTAGTCAGCAGGTTAATAACTTTTCCTCCTGCATCTTTAATCCAATTGAGTGAGACTTCTCCATCCACAAAGCCCAATATTTCAATTTTTTTATGAAAATTATGCTTAATAGCCCAGGCAATGATTTTTTTTGCTGCTTCAAATTCACCTTCTGAAACACGGGCCGATGCAATTTCAATACGGTCCACTCCAACAACCTTCAATAAAATGGTGGCAAGATGAAGCTTTTCCAGGGGAGTATAAGACACTCCCTGTGTTTGTTCCCCATCCCTGAGGGTGGTATCCATTATTTCAACTTTCATATTAAAAATCTTAAACAGGTCTTTTTTGTTCGTATTCTGTGATTTTATTTTTCATACCTAACAGAAAATCAATGTCATCAAAACCATTCAATAAGCATTCTTTTTTATAGGGATTGATCTCAAACTTTTCTGAGAGGCCCGTAGAGGGAATACTAACTTCCTGAGAAGGAAGGTCAACTTTTACAATAGTTTTTGGATTTGTATTAATGGCTTTAAACAAGTCAGATAAAAATGCCTCAGAAACCTGAACAGGAAGAATTCCGTTATTCAGTGAATTGTTTTTGAAAATATCTGCGAAAAAGCTGGATATAACTACTTTAAAACCATAATCGTGTATAGCCCAGGCGGCATGCTCCCTACTTGATCCACTACCAAAGTTTTTTCCGGCAACCAGTATTTCTCCATTATAAACAGAGTTATTGGTAACAAAGTCTGGAATTGGCTGATTCTGTTTGTCAAAACGCCAATCCCTGAATAAATTATGACCAAAGCCTTCACGACTGGTTGCTTTCAGAAACCGGGCTGGTATAATCTGGTCTGTATCTACATTTTCGATGTGTAGAGGAACGCAAGCTGATTCCAGGGTATTAAATTTATCAATTGCCATAAAAGCTATTTTTTTAAATTAAATTAAATCTGCGGGATTTGTTATTTTTCCCGTAATAGCTGCAGCTGCAGCAGTTAGTGGACTGGCAAGTAAAGTCCTGGCTCCGGGTCCCTGTCTTCCTTCAAAGTTTCTGTTAGATGTTGAGACAGAGTATTTCCCCGATGGAATCTTATCATCATTCATAGCAAGGCAGGCGGAGCACCCAGGTTGACGCAGTTCAAAACCTGCTTCTTCCAGAATTGTAATCAGGCCTTCTTCTTTTGCCTGCTCTTCAACCTTTTTTGAACCTGGAACTATCCATGCAGTAATATTGTCAGCCTTGCGTTTTCCTTTTACTATGGAAGCAAAAGCACGAAGATCCTCAATTCTGCCATTTGTACAACTTCCAACAAAAACATAATCCACAGCTTTGCCAATCAGTGATGCTCCCGGTTTGAAATCCATATATTCAAGGGATTTTTTAAATGACTGACGATTATTATCATCCACATCATCCAATTCCGGGATTTTATCTTCGATATTAATACCCATTCCGGGATTTGTTCCATAAGTGATCATTGCACCAATGTCTTCCGCCTTGTAACTCAGTTCAATATCAAATTTAGCGTCATCATCAGTTTTAAGTGTTTTCCAGTATTCCAGTGCTTTTCTCCATTGATCTCCTTTTGGGGCAAATTGTCGTCCTTTGATGTATTCAAAGGTGACTTCATCCGGGGCAATTAATCCACCACGTGCACCCATTTCAATGCTCATGTTACAAATGGTCATTCTGGCTTCCATGCTTAGGTTCCTGATTGTTGAGCCTGCAAATTCGATAAAATAGCCAGTACCCCCACTGGTGGAAATTTTGGAAATAATATAGAGTATGATATCTTTTGAGCTAACCCCTTTCCCCATAATTCCATCAATATTGATCCGCATCTTTTTTGGCTTAGGCTGTAAAATACATTGACTGGCAAGTACCATTTCAACTTCACTTGTACCAATTCCAAAAGCTATACTTCCCAGTGCACCATGCGTTGAAGTATGGCTGTCGCCGCAAACAATGGTCATGCCCGGTTGTGTAATTCCCATTTCAGGCCCAATTACATGCACAATTCCATTATATCGGTGACCCAATCCATACAGGGTAATACCATGATCCTTACAATTCTCTGTAAGTTTTTCAACCTGTATTCTTGAAAGCTCATCCCTGATAGGCAGGTTCTGATTTTTAGTTGGGATATTATGATCGGCTGTAGCAAGTGTCCTTTCAGGTCTGAATACTTTTAAACCCCGGTTATTAATTCCCGTAAATGCCTGAGGGCTGGTTACTTCATGAATGAGATGCTGGTCAATATACAAAACATCAGGTCCATTGTCCACTGAGTGAACAATATGGCTGTCCCAGATTTTGTCAAATAATGTTTTTGCTTCCAATATTATTGAATTTTAATATTATTTTGATGGTTTTAAATAATTTTCAGAAAAGTACTTACTTTCTTTGTTATACAATTTTTGCAATGGCATCAATAAATGCTTCTACTGAGGCTGTGATGATATCGGTATTTGCTGAAAATCCGTAATACATTTTCCCTCTGTTCTCAATTTGAATGTGTACTTTTCCCAGGTCGTCGCTTCCACGGGTAATAGCCTGGATAAGAAACTCCTCAAGACGTACTTTTCTCTTGATCAGTTGTTTAACTGCTGAGAAGGCAGCATCAATTGGTCCATTACCTGAGGCAGATGCTGTTAGAATATCACCATTTACTTTTATTCTGACAGTTGCCATGGGTACTGCAGATTTTCCACAAATAACCTGTAATAATTCAAGTTTAATCGGACTTTCGTCATTTGCTGATTTCCCAACAAGTACCTTAAGGTCTTCATCCTTGATATCTTTTTTCTTATCTGCTAAATCAAGGAATTTATGGTAAATCTCGCTAATTTCCTCCTTATTAAACTTGTAGCCAAGAATTTCCAGTCTGTGTTTTAAAGCCGCCCTTCCACTACGTGCAGTTAATACTATAGATGATTCTTTGATCCCAACATCTTTGGGATCAATGATCTCATAGTTCTCTCTTTTCTTCAGTACCCCATCCTGATGAATTCCGGATGAATGGGCAAAGGCATTCCTTCCAACAATTGCTTTGTTAGCCTGTACGGGCATACGCATGAGAGTTGAAACTAAACGGCTTGCTTTATGAATTCTTTTTGAGTTGATGTTTGTATGATAGGGGAGGTCTTTGTGACTTTTTAGTGTCATAACAACTTCTTCCAATGATGTGTTGCCTGCTCTTTCACCCAACCCATTTATAGTTACCTCCACCTGACGGGCTCCATTGGTAATTCCCATAAGTGTGTTTGCAGTCGCCATTCCAAGGTCATTATGGCAATGGGTTGAGAGAATAGCTTTGTCCATATTACTCACATTATTCATCAAAAAGCTAATTTTTTCACCATATTCATCAGGCAGGCAATAACCAGTAGTGTCAGGAATATTTACAACGGTAGCTCCGGCACCAATTACTGCTTCAACAACTTTTGCAAGATATTCATTTTCAGTTCTTCCTGCATCTTCAGCATAAAATTCCACATCATCTACAAAGTTACGTGCGTATTTTACAGCTTCTATAGCTCGCTTGATGATATCATCCTGGGTTGAATTTAATTTATGTACAATATGGTAATAAGAGGTCCCAATTCCAGTATGAATTCTCTTGCGCTCTGCAAACTCCAATGCTTCTGCTGCCACTTCAATGTCCTTTTTGACCGCACGCGATAGAGCACAAATAATGGGTTTATTAACCGCTTTTGATATTTCAACCACTGATTTAAAATCGCCCGGGCTCGAAATGGGAAAACCGGCTTCAATTACATCCACACCCATGTCCTCAAGAACTTTGGCTACTTCAATTTTTTCAATTGTATTTAACTGACATCCGGGAACCTGTTCTCCATCTCTAAGTGTTGTGTCGAAAATATAAATTTGTTGGCTCATCTGTTTAGCTTATTTAATGTGTGAAAGTTTTATTTACTTATTTTTGTGGCCTTAATTTTCTTACTTGTTCGCCAGTTTGCCATAATTCTGATTCCCTCATTTCTTTAAGTTCAGCTTGTAGTTCATTTTTATAATTACGGCTACCGGTTCTTTCCAGGACTATCCTTGTTTCCTCACCGGTTTTTACGCTATTGTACAGATCGTTGAATACAGGAAGAACAGCTTCACGAAATTTATGTCTCCAGTCCAGTGCACCTCTTTGAGCTGTTGCGCTGCAGTTGGCATACATCCAGTCCATCCCATTTTCATCAACCAGACGGATTAAACTTTGTGTTAACTCCTCAACTGTTTCGTTAAAGGCTTCGCTTGGACTGTGACCATTTTTGCGTAGTACTTCATATTGTGCTTCCATAATTCCTGCAATAGCACCCATTAATACTCCTCTTTCACCTGTGAGGTCGCTATATACTTCATTTTTAAAAGTAGTTGGGAAAAGATAGCCTGATCCGATTGCAATACCTACTGCCAGAGTTCTTTCTTCGGCTCTGCCTGTATAGTCCTGGTAAATTGCATAGCTGGAGTTAATACCAGTACCAGCAAGGAAATTTCTTCGTACACTCGTTCCCGATCCCTTAGGTGCAACAAGAATAACATCAACATTTTCCGGAGGAATAACACTTGTTTGTTCGCTGTAAGTAATTGAAAAGCCATGTGAAAAATACAATGCATCACCCTCATTTAAACAGGCCTTTAAAACAGGCCAGACTGTTCTTTGAGCAGCATCGGATACTAAATATTGAATAATTGTAGCCTTCTTCGCAGCTTCTTCAATAGGAAACAGAGTTTCTCCAGGAATCCATCCGTCATTAATAGCCCTATCCCAATCTTCTTTAAAATCAGGAGATTGTCCAATAATTACTTTGAAACCATTATCTTTCATGTTTAATGATTGAGCAGGTCCCTGTACTCCATAGCCAATAACACAAATTACCTCGTCTTTCAATACTTCCTGTGCTTTGGACAATGGGAATTCCTCCCTGGTTACAACATTTTCTATTGTTCCTCCAAAATTAATTTTTGCCATAATTTTCTATTTTTCTAGTTTATAATTATTTATATTCTATTATTTATGATAACCATTTGCAGCGTCCATTTCCTTAAGATAAGAGATTAACTCCTTTATCTGTCTGGTAATTGCAACCCTTCCTGACCGGACAAATTGTAATACACCAAATTCATCCAGTTTGTTAAGCAGGTCTGCAGTTTCCTTTTTGTGTCCTGTTTTTTCAATAACCACATATTCGGGTGTTATCTCAAGGAAGCGTGCATTATTGGAACGCACAATGTGTTCAATTTTATTGCTCAACATAAGCTCTTGAGTCCTTACTTTATATAAAGCAATTTCCTGATAGATGATTTCATCTGCCTTATGAACAAAAACCTTTAGTACATCTACCAACTTTTCAAGTTGCCTGGCTACTTTTTCAACAAGTTCAGGATAAGTATTTACAACAATGGTTAGCATATGCACTCCTTTAACTGCAGACTCTGAGGCAGTAATACTTTCAATATTAATTTGCCTTCTGGTAAATATAATAGTTATCTGGTTTAATAAACCAATATGATTTTCTGTGAATAATGATAAGGTAAATTCCTTCATGACTATATTTTTTAGAGAATGCTAATTATTTAATAAACAAAAACTTTATTGGCATAATTTTATTTCAGAAACAGATGATCCCGGCTCAATCATTGGGAAAATATTCCCTTCTTTTTCAACGGCAACTTCCAGAATATAGGCTCCTTTTTTTGCCAGCATTTTATCAATGGAACCTGAAAGGTCTTTTCTTTCCTCAACCCTTTTACCGGCAATCCCATAACCTGATGCAATTTTAATAAAATCGGGATTGACCAGCTCAGTTGAAGCATATCTTTTATCAAAGAACATGTCCTGCCATTGCCGTACCATTCCAAGGAAGCTGTTATTTAGGATAACCACTTTTACAGGAACCTTATACTGAAGGATTGTTCCAAATTCCTGTATGGTCATCTGGATACCTCCATCTCCAGTAAACCCAATTACCTGAACATCAGGTTTTCCTATTTGTGCACCGACTGCTGCAGGTAGTCCAAAGCCCATTGTTCCCATGCCGCCTGATGTGATAAAACTATTGGGGTTTTTGAATTTGTAATAACGGGCAGTAGCCATTTGGTGTTGTCCAACATCGGTTACAATAATAGCATCTCCTTTAGTTTTATCAGAAATAAGTTTAATCACTTCACCCATTCTGATTCTCCCTTTTGATGGAGTAGTCTCAATGTCAATTACTTTTTCTTTTTCAGTGACATCACAAACATCAAATTTTTTAAGCCATTCTTTATGCTCATTTTTATTTACTAATGGAATAAGGGAATTTAATACTTCTTTGGCATCTCCATGTATTTCCATGTC
>JAOZKQ010000558.1 GCA_029935275.1 Bacteroidales bacterium
TTCGAAAAAGCAAAAGAAACGATCAGTGCTGTCAGGACTATACGGAAAGAAAGGAATATTCCTAATAAAGAGGGCCTTACTCTTTTGGTGCGGGAGGATGAAGAAAAATTTGACAACCGCTTTGGGGCGCTTGTAAAAAAATTATGCAGGCTTGATGCTATTGAGTTTATTCAGGATAAACCTGAAAAGACAATATCTTTTATTGTCAAAACTACAGAGTTTTATATTCCCTTGGGTGATAATGTAAATCTTGAGGATGAATTAATAAAACTGGAAAAAGAGCTGGATTACAATAAGGGATTCCTGACTTCAGTTATGAAAAAGCTGAACAATGAGAGGTTTGTGCAGAATGCACCGGAACAGGTGATCAAAAAGGAGAAAGAGAAAAAAGCCGATGCCGAAGCAAAAATAAATTCATTGACAGAACAGATTGAAAAATTGAAATAGCCCATTTGAAAAAACCATTCCTGATCTATCCGGTTTTATATATTTTTCTGTTTGTGATCTTCACCTTTGCAGGATTTTCACAATCACAGGAGAAAGAAAAGTTCAATATTAAAAGCCAGGCCTGCTTGGAGAATGTACAGTTTCCGGTTAAGATTGATACAATTATAATTGATAAGAACTGGAGGACCAGGGACCCAATTATTTTAAAGGAGTTAACCTTTACCGCTGGAGATACCGTTAGTGAGGAAATGATCCTGAAATCAATTTCCAGGGTCTGGAATATGAAAAATTTTGTAGATGTTGATTATTGCCTGAAAAAAGATGAAAATGACCGGAATGTTTTATGGTTTACTGCAAAAGATGCATTTACAGTTGTCCCAATATTATCGGTACAGGGAAGTTTACAGGAATATAACATTGGCCTTGGTGTAGAAGATCATAATTTATTTGGTAGAAATATCCGTTTAAGGATTAGTGGAAATATTGGTTCCTTACAAAAGTCCTTCGGATTTGAGCTTGGAATTCCCAGGCAGCTTTTGTACAGGAATATGACCCTTAAAACAGGGTTTTGGGCAGGAGGACAGAAGAACTACATCATTAAAGATAAGGAGAAACAATCCGGTATTGCTTACGATTCTAAAAATGCTTTCCTTTCAATTGGAAATCCCAATAATGAAGACGATCATTATACTTTTTCTCCAGACTTACACATTTCGTATCTAAATCATGTTACAGATAGTACTTTTCTTGACGAAGGTGTTCTTTCTATGGGAGATTACACTATCAATAAACTTGGAGTTTCCTTCTCCGAAAATATTGGAACAATAAGCTATATCCGGCATCAGAAGGATGGTTTTGCTGCGGGAATAAGCCTTGGTACAGGCATTGGAGTCGATCAGAATACAAAAAGTTATTTAAACTGGGGTGCTTCAGCTCAATATTACAAGTTATTAAACAAATGGGTTCAGCTCTCGGTAATTTTCCGGTATAATGGTACAACTACAGATTATCCCTCGCTGTATTACTACCTTGGGGCTTCTTCGGTAAGGGGTATCTTAACAGGCGAAATTGCAGGGAAAAATGTATATGTACTTAATTTTGGTGTTTCACTCACCTACTTAAACCGGACCTGGGCAGCTATTGAACAGTCTTTTTATGTTAATGCAGGAAATGGGAGCATGATGTTTAATGACCTCTTTCATTCCCGTCCAATAATGTCAATAGGAACCGGTTTTCGTTTTATGATCCCTATGGTTCCCTGGGCTGTTATAAAATTTGATTTTACATATTCCGGAAAGGGAAACAACTGGTTTTTCCTGGATATGTAGTGGAATTGGTTATTTGATGCTGAAAATCAAATGCAAAACAATTTTAATCTTAGAACTTAAAACTATTAAAATGCCTTATTTAAAGATTCAAACAAATATCAAAATTGAAAACAAAAATCAATTATTAACGGATGCAACCGCTTTTTTGAGTGAACTTTTAGGGAAACCTGTTCAATATATTATGGTAGTTGTAGAGCATAAAATGGAAATGCAGTTTGCCGGTACCGATGAACCCCTCGCCTTTC
>JAOZKQ010000110.1 GCA_029935275.1 Bacteroidales bacterium
CTTCAACAATCAAGTTTCAACCTTCCTCCTTCTTCCTACTTTGAAATAGGTTGAGCAAAGGCCAGTACATCTTTTCCGGTTATTTCCCTATCACACAGGATAAACATGCGTTCAAGTACGTTCCTGAACTCCCGTATATTCCCGGTCCAGTTGATTTTTTTCAATTCTTTTATGGCATCTGCTGTAATTAGCTTTTGTTTGTCTCCGTATTCTGCGGCAATTTGTTTGTTAAAGTGTTCTGCCAGCAAAGGAATGTCCTCCAGGCGCTCATTTAGTGGGGGGACATGAATCAGTATTACACTGATACGGTGATAAAGGTCTTCCCTGAAGTTTTTATTTTCAATTTCCTGTTTGATATTTTTATTGGTTGCTGCTATAATCCTGACATCCACCCGTATATCTTTATCACTTCCTACCCGGTTGATTTTATTTTCCTGCAGTGCCCTCAATACTTTTGCCTGTGCAGACAGGCTCATATCGCCTATTTCATCCAGGAAAAGAGTTCCTCCATTTGCCTGTTCAAATTTGCCTTTTCTCTGTTTATAAGCAGAGGTAAATGATCCTTTTTCGTGACCAAATAGCTCACTTTCAATTAGTTCAGATGGTATTGCAGCACAGTTAACCTCTATAAAAGGCATAGTATTCCTTTTGCTTTTTTCATGCAACCAGCGGGCAACCAGCTCTTTGCCAGTTCCATTATCCCCGGTTATCAGCACCCGGGCATCAGAAGGAGCTACCCTGTCAATCATTTGCGTTATTTTGTCGATTGCCACCGATTCCCCAATCATTTCCCAGGTTTTATTCACCTTTCGTTTCAAGGTTTTGGTTTCAGTAATAAGGGTGGTTTTATCCAGGGAATTTCTAATAGTGATCAAAAGACGGTTCAGGTCCAGCGGTTTTTCGATAAAATCAAATGCTCCTTTTTTAATAGCTTCAACTGCAGTGTCAATGTTTCCATGTCCTGATATCATAATAACTGAGGTTGAGTCAGAAAGCTTCATCAGTTCATCAAGCACCTCCATACCATCCATTTTTGGCATTTTTATGTCACAAAGAACAATCTCGCAGGGATTTTCTTTGAACATTTCCAATCCCTGAATACCATCTTCAGCCAGGGAAACCTCATGTTTTTCGTATTCAAGTATGTCTTTTAGTGAGTTACATATACTCTTTTCATCATCAATTACCAGGATTTTAGCCATATCTATCTGATTATCGTATTTTATATTTATTATGCTTTTCTTTTAAAAAATCTCCCTTAATAGTTTTAGTATCGCAGCCATTTAAACATTTCTTTATAAGTGGGTTTCTTGCCATACATTAAAATCCCTATACGGTAAATCTTAGCAGCCAGCCAGGCCATCCCCACGAAGCTTAATAGCAGAATAATCATGGAAAGGGCCAGCTCCCATCCGGGAACACCAAAAGGAATACGTGCCATCATCACCATTGGAGAAGTAAAGGGAATGAAAGAACACCAATAAACAATGCTGCTATCGGGGTTTTGAAATGCTGACATGGAAACAAATAAGCCAAGCAACAAAGGAATGGTAATTGGTATCATAAATTGCTGTGTATCAGTTTCGTTATCTACTGCAGAACCAACCGCAGCAAATAAAGATGCATACAAAAGATAACCTCCCAAAAAATAAATAAGGAAAGAACCGATGATTAGTCCCCAGTTCATTGATTTTATTGCTTGTAACAAGCCCTGGAGCTCATTTAACTGGGGCTGGATTGCCTGAACTTGTTCACCTGCAGACTCATTAACCCCGGACATGACACTTTCAACTACCTGGCTCCGGGCTGAACCTACATTCATGTCAGGAAGGAGGACGGCCTGGGCAGTTCCAACTATTGCAAGGGTTAAAACTATCCATAAAATAAATTGAGTAAGCCCCACCAATGCTATTCCAAGAATTTTACCCATCATTAATTGGAAGGGTTTTACTGAAGATATAAGTATTTCAACAATCCGGCTTGTTTTTTCTTCAATTACTCCTCGCATCACCTGGGCTCCGAAGATAAAAGTAAGCATATAAATCATTAAGCCAGAGATGTATGCAATTCCCATGGCCAGGCCGGTGCTGGTTTTCTTTTCTTCACCAGTATCACTGATCAGTATTGTTTGCACATTTACATCGGATTTAATTTCCTTTAAAATCTTATCAATATCTTCAATATTGTAAGCTTCCAGCTTTTCCCTTTCAATTTCCTTTTCCAGTGCGTTGGAAATATGGGAAGTTATGTCCATGGTTGGTTGTTTCTGTGAGTACAGCTGTATTGCATTGGGTATATAGGTTATTTTTGGAGAAATCATAAGTACCCCGTAATAGCCCTGTTCTAAAAAATTATTTTTTAGCTCATCAGGATTAGCATCGGTTAAAAAGTCGAATTTTAAGGACCTGGTTGAGGGGATTTTCCCGTTAAACAAACGGGAGCCTTCTCCCACTACGGCAATTTTCTTTACATCTGTTGTTTCCCTGCTCATTAACCATGCGGGCACAATAATGATCCCGGCTAGAAAAACGGGGGCAAGCAGGGTCATTATTATAAATGATTTCTTCTTTACCCTTGAAAGGTATTCTCTTTTTATAACAAGAAATATTTTATTCATAAGTATAAAGCTATATTTAAGTTAGTTTGATAATGAATGCTTGTTATTTTTCCTGTATTTTTGAGTCTTTAACTACCTTAATAAATATTTCATTCATACCGGGAATGACTTTATTAAAAGAGCGGACCTGACCTGCCTGTAATAAAATATTCAATACATCATTGGTTGAAATATCCCCCATAAGGTCAATTGTGAGGGAAGTAAGGCCGTTTTTGGATTGATTTTCCACGATTTTATATAAATGGCTGAGGGAAGCAGTTAGCAGGTTTACATTCCCCTCAAATATGATCTCATACCTGTTGGAGGCATAGTCATTCCTAACCTTGTCAATAGGGCCTTCAATAAGTGTTTTTCCATTGTCAATTAATGTGATATTATCGCAAAGCTCTTCAACTGAGCCCATATCATGCGTGGAGAAAATGATAGTAGCTCCTTTCTTCCTGATTTTCAGGATTTCTTTTTTAACCAGGGCCGTGTTAATGGGATCAAATCCACTGAATGGCTCATCAAAGATCAGTAGTTTTGGTTCATGAAGAACTGTTATTATGAACTGGACTTTTTGCTGCATTCCTTTGGAGAGCTCCTCTACCTTTTTATTCCACCATGGCTCAATTTCAAATTTTTGGAACCACTTTTTTAACCTTTTTAAAGCTTCCTGACGTTGTAAACCTTTAAGTTGAGCCAGATAAAGTGCCTGTTCTCCAACTTTCATTTTTTTATACAATCCTCTTTCTTCCGGAAGGTATCCAATGTAAGCTACATCTTCAGGTTTAAGTTTTTCCCCTCTGAACTTCAGCTCACCACTATCGGGGGCTGTGATTTGGTTAATGATTCTTATCAGGGTTGTTTTACCTGCTCCATTTGGTCCAAGGAGGCCATAAATACTTCCTTTTGGAACCGAGATGTTTACCTTATCAAGTGCAAGATGGTTTGAATATTGTTTAACAATATCTTTAGCAACAAAATATCCCATGAATTTCTGTTAATTATTGGTTTTAAAAAAGGATAAAGATAGAAATTCAATTTTAATTTTTGTTTAATACAATATTCTAAATTGAGGAAGACTTGAAAGTCATTGTTATTTACTTTGTTGTTATTACTTGTAATTAATTGGAATATAGTTAAATACTATATTCTATACTTATAAAAAAACTGATAAATTATCATTTAATAATCACCTAATTACCATTTTATTTAATCTGTCATATTAAAGCGAGCAAAATCAGCAATAGAAATATTTTTCAACTAATTTCATGAATTCAATTAATTTCTTTGTTACCTTAGTCAAATCAATTAGCTTTGCAACAAATATTTTGTATCTATGGACTACGATTATAATTCAACACGGAGAAAACTAGTGCTTCCGGAGTATGGAAGAAATATTCAAAAGATGGTTAACCATATTAAAACCATTGAGGATAGGGATGAACGGAATAAAGCAGCCAGAACAGTGGTTTCTATTATGCAGAATATGGTGCCTCATAGTAAGGACCCTAATGAACTAAAGCATAAATTATGGGATCATCTTGCTATTATTTCAGATTTTGACCTGGATATCGATTCTCCTTTTGATTTTCCTGAGAGAGATAAGTTTTTTGCAAAACCAAAACCTATTCCTTATCACACTAATCCGATAAAATTCAAACATTATGGAAGGTCTATTGAATTAATGATCGATAAGGCTGTTGAGATGGAAGCAGGAGAAGTTAAGGATCGGCTTATTAAGCTGATTGCTAATCATATGAAAAGATCCCATATTGCATGGAATAAAAGTCAGGTGCCGGATGAGGTGATATTCAGGGATTTAAAAACCTTGTCTAATGGGAAATTGGAAATTAGTAATGATCTTGTTTTATCCGAAGCCAGACAATTTGTTTCTAAGCCAAGAAAAAAAAGAGACAACAGGCAGCAGAAGAAAAAAAGTTAATTTGTGATTATCATTAACTGCGTACTTGTATTGGTGGGTTGAAAGATATAGGAACCTTATCAACCATCCTTAGAAAAAAAGCAAACTGCACTTTTGTTTGGCTCTGGAATTAAAATTTTCCAATTTTTAGAAACAGATATCTTTTTATTGTTATATTTTCCTGGTAGTTGTTTACTATAACTATCAGACATTTCCCATGTTTAATAAGGTATTGATATTCAAAAAAGAAAGGGATTATATTCATTTGTTGGTTTGCGTATTATCAGTAAGGTAAGCAGGTACTAATATGAATAAAAAACATTATTCTCTATTAAGGATAAGATATTTTTCAAATATAAATACCTTTTACACTATAACTAAAAAAGTTGATTTCTTTCCGCCTTGGAAAAAATGCGTTAAAAAAATATATGATTGTAGCGTTAAAAAAGAAAATCTGTTTGATCCCGATAATAGTTTTGTAAGCTTTTGGATACCAAAAGCCACAAAAACTTAAATCGGGTGAGTTATTTTCTTTTAGTGAAAAGAATAGATTTTTAGCAATTTTTTCCTCAGCGGCGGCCTTTTTTGCTTACTTTTTTTGGCTGAAGCAAAAAAGTAAGTGCCTGTCCGGCAAAAGGACAATCATATATATATATTATTACTCCAATGTTAAAACTACATGGGAAATATTAGTAACTATTCATTATTTCTTGTTCACTTAAAATAAAATTTTATGGGTTCATTTGAAATTCAGGGCGGGCATCGCTTAAAGGGAGAGATTTCCCCCCAGGGAGCAAAAAACGAAGCACTTCAGGTGATTTGTGCTACCCTTCTAACCGCCGAAAAAGTAATCATCCGAAATATTCCTGATATAAGGGATGTAAATAATCTGATAAATCTGCTAAAAACCATTGGGGTTAAAATTCATAAGCTAAAGGATAATGACTTTAGTTTTCAGGCAGATGAAATAGATATCAATACTTTAAAATCTGAAAGTTATTTAAAGCTTGCCAGTAGTATCCGTGGATCGGTAATGATTGTAGGCCCACTTCTTGCACGTGAAGGAATGGGATTTTTACCAAAACCGGGAGGAGATAAGATAGGTCGCCGAAGGTTGGATACACATTTTCATGGCCTGGTAAAGTTAGGTGCTAAGTTTGATTATCAGGCAAGCAATAATTTGTTCCTTATTTCGGCAAAAAGACTGAAAGGAACATATATCTTACTTGAAGAAGCTTCAGTTACCGGTACGGCTAATGTGTTGATGGCCTCTGCGCTGGCTTCGGGAACAACTACCATTTATAATGCGGCTTGTGAACCTTATATACAGCAATTAAGCTTAATGCTTAACAGTATGGGTGCCAGGATATCTGGAATTGGATCAAACCTATTGACCATCATTGGTGTTAAAGATCTTCATGCTTGTGAACACAGGCTCCTTCCTGATATGATAGAAATTGGCAGTTTTATTGGTATGGCAGCCCTTACCCGGTCAGCTTTAACCATTAAAAATGTTTCTTATGATAATCTGGCAATGATTCCCGCACATTTTCGCAAAATTGGTATTAAACTGGAGAAAAAAGGTGACGATATCTATATTCCTGAAATGGACCATTATGAAATTGAGAACTTTATTGATGGGTCTATACTTACCATTTCTGATGGTATCTGGCCGGCACTAACACCGGATCTTTTAAGTGTATTCCTTGTAGTTGCAACCCAGGCCCGGGGAAGCGTGCTGATTCATCAGAAAATGTTTGAAAGCCGCCTGTTTTTTGTTGATAAACTTATAGATATGGGTGCCCAGATCATTCTCTGTGATCCCCACCGTGCTACGGTAATAGGGCTGGATAATCAGTTTCCACTACGTGGAACTGTAATGACATCGCCTGATATAAGGGCTGGTGTAGCTTTGCTAATTGCAGCATTGTCTGCGGAAGGAACAAGTACTATCCATAATATTGAACAGATTGACAGGGGATATCAGCATATTGATACCCGGCTACGGGCATTAGGGGCAAAGATAAAACGGATTGATTAGAAGGATGAAAACCTAATTCGTAGAATATTTTCATTCTGAAGCCCTTTTAACTCCATGAGCAAATGTTTTAAATGAAAGCTGAAAATCGTATGTGCTTATGAAAGTTTATCTCCTTTTTTAGGAATTGGGAATAAGAGGGATCAGTTGAACTTTCTGTGGAGCAAGACTTAAACAGGAACTCTATTGTTGAAAATATTTACATGAAATCTCACAGTTGGTAAGCCTGAAAGGCTTTAATCTCCCAACCCCGGGGTTTAACCGTCGGGGGAAAAAGTATGAATAAAATACCGTCGCAATGGAATGCCTTGAAAAAATACCA
>JAOZKQ010000559.1 GCA_029935275.1 Bacteroidales bacterium
AGCCTTTCCAATGGGGCTGCATATGCTGACCTTGATAATGATGGAGATATGGACCTGGTAGTGAACAATATTAATGATTATGCTTTTGTTTTCAGAAACAATTCGGAGAAAGTGACAAAAAATCACTACCTGAAAATAAAACTTAAAGGAAATGGCCTTAATACAGGTGGTATTGGCGCCAGGGTAGATCTGAGCTGCGGGGATAAAACATATACGCAGGAATTTTATCCTTCAAGGGGATATATGTCTTCCATGGATCATGCCTTGATTTTTGGTATAGGACATGCCGGCACTATTGATAAACTAAAGATAACATGGCCTGATTTAAAGGTGCAGGAACTAAAAAACATCCCTGTTAATCAAACCATTACACTCAATATTGCAGATGCCAGCTTTGTTAAGAAACAGCCTGAAACTTTACTGCAGCCGCTATTCGAATCAATGAATAATCCTAAACCGCTCGAATATCTGCATAGAGAGAATGACTATATTGATTTTAATACACAAACTCTTCTACCCTGGTTGCTTTCAACCCAGGGACCATATATAACCAATGGCGATGTAAATAATGATGGCTTAGAGGATGTATTTATTGGAGGGGCTAAAGGATTTTCTGGTACATTGTATTTTCAATCAGCCGACGATACATTTGAAGCCAGGGATATGGCATGCTTTGAAACCGATAAAGACAGTGAAGATCTTGGTGTTTTACTTGTGGATATTGATGGGGATAAGGATCTCGATCTTTATGTGGTAAGTGGGGGAAATGAGTTTTCTCTCACCTCGGAAGAGCTTCAGGACCGTTTGTATTTAAACGATGGCACAGGTAATTTCTCAAAATCGAAAGGACATCTTCCCAAAATGCTTTCAAGTGGTTCTTGTATAAAATCAGCAGACATTGATAATGATGGGGATAATGACCTTTTTGTAGGTGGAAGGCTGACACCAGGCCTGTATCCTATTGCCCCCAGAAGCTATATACTTGAAAATGATGGAAAAGGCCATTTCAAAGATGTAACAAAAGAAAAAAATATTGATCTGTTAAATCCGGGAATGGTAAGGGATGCAATCTGGACAGATTTCAGCGGTGATGGCCTGGTTGATCTCATCCTGGCCGGTGAATGGATGCCGTTACGCTTATTTGAAAATACCGGATCAAAACTAAATGAAATTACCGGGCAAAACTGGATGAAGGACTCAAAAGGATGGTGGAATAGTATTTGTTCCGGCGACTTTGATCAGGATGGTGATACAGATTATGTATTTGGTAATCTGGGTTTGAATTTTCAGTTTAAACCAACTCCCGATGAACCGGTTAGCATATATGCCAGGGATTTTGATGAAAATGGTTCCCTGGATGCAATTATGTGTTCCTATATTAATGGAAAAAATTATCCAATATATCCCAAAGATGATTTAAGCGAACAAATTCCTGATATTAATAAAAGATATCCCGATTATGAATCCTATGCCAACCAAACGATCTCGGATATTTATTCAGAAAATGACCTGAAAAATGCCATGGTCCTTGAAGCGAATAATTTTAGTTCATCTTTGCTTGAAAATCTGGGAAACAATCAATTCAAACTATCCAAATTACCCTTAGCTGCCCAGCTGTCACCAATATATAGTATAAAATCAGGTGATTTTAACAGTGATGGTCATTTGGACTTATTGCTGGCGGGAAATTTCTTTGGGATGAGGATTAATTTTGGTCGAATGGATGCAAATAAAGGACTGGTACTTCTTGGTGACGGTAAAGGAAACTTTAAAGAATTACCCAATAATAAAAGTGGTTTATTTATTAATGGTGAGGTGAAGGATATTGCCCTGGTAGGCTTAGGGTCCGGGAAAGAAATGCTCACATTTACCATTAATAATGACAGTCTCCGGCTATATCAAAAGTCGGAAGGTCAAAATATTGAAAAATAACTGTATGCCTTATTCTGATTAATCCTGAATTTTTATTACTTTTTTTGTAAACCTACTTTTGAACAAGACAAGGCATTCCAT
>JAOZKQ010000560.1 GCA_029935275.1 Bacteroidales bacterium
AACTATTATCGGGATCAAACAGATTTTCTTTTTTAACGCTACAATCATAGATTTTCTTAACGCATTTTTTCCAAGGCGGAAAGAAATCAACTTTCTTAGTTATAGTGTAAAAAGTATTTATATTTGAAAAACCTCTCATCCTTTATAGAAAATAATGTCTTTTATTCATATTAGCACCGTCTTACCTTACTTATAATAAGTAAACTAAGATATGGATATAATCTCTTTCTTTTTTGATTATCAATGCCTTATTAAACATAGGAAATATCAGTTATTATAATAATTATTTCAGGTTTTCAAGATATAAAAAAAAGGCCAGAAAACCGGCCTTTAATTATTAAGAAATTTTGATAATTATCTTTTTTCTCTACGATCATTTCTATGATTATCCCTTTGATCATTTCTATCACTCCGCTCCGGGCGTGGTAAAAGGACTTTTCTGGAAAGTTTCATTTTATTTGTTTTTACATCAAGGCCAATGAGTTTTACCTCTACCTCTTCTCCTTCTTTCAATACTTCATCTACTGTTTGCAATCTTCTCCATTCAATTTCTGAAATATGGAGCAATCCTTCTTTTCCTGGTAAGATTTCAATAAAAGCACCAAAAGGGGTAATTGACTTCACTTTTCCCTTATATATTTCGCCGACTTCAGGCATAGCAGTAATCTGATTGATCCTCTCCAGGGCCTGGTCAATTGCCAGCCTGTCTTCAGCAAATACATCAACAATTCCTAAATTTCCAACCTCCTCCACAACAATTGTGGAACCAGTTTCCCTTTGAATTTCCTGAATAACTTTTCCTCCAGGGCCTATCAATGCTCCAATCAGGTCTTTAGGTATGGTAATCTGAACAATCCTTGGAGCATGTGGTTTCAATTCAGCCCTGGGCTCTGAAATTGTTTCCATCATTTTATCCAGGATATGTAACCTTCCAATTCTGGCCTGATCAAGTGCCTCAGCAAGAACTTCATAAGGAAGTCCATCGACTTTAATATCCATCTGGGTAGCCGTAATTCCCTTAGCAGTACCCGTAACTTTAAAGTCCATATCACCCAAATGGTCTTCATCTCCCAATATATCTGAAAGAATCGCATACTTTCCTGATTCTGTATCAGAAATAAGTCCCATTGCAATTCCTGAGACCGGGGCCTTAATTTGAATTCCGGTATCCATCAAAGCAAGGGTTCCGGCACAAACAGTGGCCATAGATGAAGAACCGTTTGACTCTAAAATGTCAGATACCACCCTTATTGCATAAGGATTATCCGTTCCTTCAGGTATCATGTTTTTCAAAGCCCTGTGTGCAAGGTTCCCATGCCCAACTTCCCTTCGGCTCAAACCCCTGTTTGGGCGGGCGTCTCCCGTAGAAAATGCCGGAAAGTTATAATGCAATACAAACTTCTCACTCCCCTGAACAAGGACCTCATCTATCATTTTCTCATTCAATTTTGTACCCAGTGTAACTGTAGTCAATGACTGGGTTTCCCCTCTGGTAAAAACAGCCGAACCATGAGGGGCAGGAAGATAATCAACTTCACACCATATAGGCCTAATCTCATCGGTATTTCTTCCATCCAGACGTTTCCGCTCCGCAAGGACCATATTTCTCACGGCCTCTTTCTCCACATCATGATAATATTTAGACACCAATACCTCGTTCACCTTATCCTCTTCAGAGAACTGTGCAAGAAATTCTTCTTTTATTTTTCCAAAATCCTCAGATCTTCCATGCTTGGATGGATTTTGCTTCATCGCAACAGCATAAGCCTTATCGTAAGTTTCTTTGTAAACCTTTTCTTTTAACTCATCATCTTTTTCTTCGTGACAATAAGTCCTTTTTTCAATACCCAGTTCTTTGGCAAGGTCCAGTTGAACCTGACAATGCTTTTTAATCTCTTCATGTGCTACCTTAATGGCTTCCAGCATATCTGCTTCCTGAACTTCTAACATTTCGCCTTCTACCATCAAAATATTATCAATGGTAGCTGCAACGACAATATCGATATCGGCAC
>JAOZKQ010000561.1 GCA_029935275.1 Bacteroidales bacterium
TAAATTTGGTCATGCTATAAACAACAATATCAGCTCCCATGTTTAATGGAGAAAAAATCATTGGTGTAAAAGTGTTATCAACAACCAATAATAAATCATTTTTACGCGTCATTTTTGACAAAGAGGCTATATCTGCTATCTGAAGCAAAGGATTTGTCATTGTCTCCGTATAAACCAACCTGGTGTTTGGCCTGATAGCCTTCTCCACCTCATCCTGGTCAGTTATGTTCACAAAGCTCACCTGAATATTAAATTTTTCAGGTAGATAATTACTAAAAAAAGCATATGTACCTCCATAAGTAGTATTACTTGATACAATATGATCACCTGACTTGCAAATTTGCAAAATAGTAGAAGTGATAGCTGCCATGCCGGAACTGGTTACCCAGCCTGCTTCTGCACCTTCCATAGCCGCCAGGACATCGGCCAAACCATGATTTGTAGGATTCCAATGACGACTGTATAGAAAACACCCCTCCGTTTTGCCCTCGAAAGTATCCGTCATAACTTCTCCACGGGAGAAGGCAAAAGTGGCAGAGTCAGAAATAGCAGGATTTACACCATCAAAAGGGCTTAGATTCATTATTTTTTGGACTTCAGAAGCCGGATCAAATTTCATAATTTTTAAGTTTTAAGTTTGAGCTAAGTTACAAATTTTTTAAAGAATTATGAAATCATTAAATCCAAATCCGGATAAACCAGAAGTTCCAAATAGTAACAGAACAAAAAACATATTTTAAGTTAAACCCTTTGCTTTTTAGATATTGCTTTTTGTGATTTATCCGCCCCTGCCCGAATAAGTCAGGCGGGCGTGCCGGTACAGACGGGTTTGTGATTTTCCCAAAGGGATGCCTTTGGCAGATTATTGTGATTTGTGATTTTTTGCCAAAAAATACACAGCCTGCCCCGTTTTTTCGAGGAAAATTAGAAATAAGAGCCTAATTATAAGAGAATTAAGGGGAATCAAGTTGTTTTCCTATATCGCCATACCGCAAGGCTAAGGATAATCACTGCATATACTACCAGGGAATAAAACTCCTTCGCAACATCCTGAAAATCTGAGCCTTTCAATAATATCATCCGAATTACACGCATGAAATAATAAAGAGGATTCAGATGATTCGCAACTTGTGCCCAATCAGGCATACTATCAGCCGGAGTAAACAAACCACTCATCATTGTAAATACAATATTAAAAAAGAAATACAGGAACATCACCTGCTGTTGTGTTTCGGTAATAGTAGAGAAAAATAGACCAATACCAATGACCACCATTAGAAAAACTGAGGAAAAACCAAACAATAATAAAAGGTTTCCACGAATTGGCAAATCAAACAATAATCGCCCCAGAGTCAAACCAAAAGCCAGCTCAAAAAGGGCTATTAACCAGAAAGGGACTAATTTACCAAAAAGAAACTGATACTTCTTTATGGGAGTTACATTAATCTGCTCTATTGTGCCCAACTCTTTTTCCCTGACAAGGCTTAAAGAAGATAAAAGCAGTCCCATAATAGTAACAAGAATAACCAGAATGCCCGGCAGCATATAATGTTTATAATTCAGGTCCTGATTAAACCAGAAACGATACCGTATATCTAAACCGCCAGTGGCTCCAGATCCGGATGTAAGTTTTCCATCCTGTTGTTTTCCGAGGCTGAACTGATTAATAATATTCAAAGTATAAGCATTAATTAATCCTGCCTTAACTCCATTTATCGCATTTATCAATATTTGCACATCTCCCTTCTTTCCATTGACCAGATCCTTCTCAAAACCCGATGTAATATGAAGAATGACATCAGACTTTTCTTTTTTCAATTCTGTTTCACCATCAGCTACAGAAAATGAAAAACCGGTGATAAAATAATAGGGAGATCCTTCAAATTTGCTTATCAGTTGCCTGGAGGTCTCTGATAAATCCTTATCAACCACATACAAATTAATATTCTTCATATCCAAAGTAGCCGCATAAAGAAGAACGAGCATCTGGAATACAGGCATTACAAAAATCA
>JAOZKQ010000562.1 GCA_029935275.1 Bacteroidales bacterium
CATCCCAATCCTTGCATCCGTATATGGGTGAAAATCCAACATCTGTTACAACAGGGAGATTAACCTGTTCCATCCATTCTTTGAGTTCGCCCTTAGCCAGAAAATCCATGTAGCCATCAAAAACAAACCAGCTATTGCCCTCATTCAGGCCTTTACCAATTACCTCCAAAGGATGCCCACCCATACAAGTAACACTTTTCAGTAGCGTTTTAGCACCAAACCAACCTTTGTGTAAATCATACTTTTCGATTACTTCTACAGTATTGTCAATAAGGGCCTTTACTTTGTTTCTTACATTTTCATCTTTTGAACTAACTACAAATACTTTCCTCTCACCATTTTGAAGATAAAATGCATTTACATTAATAATATTTTTCGCATTATATTGATGGCTCTTTAATCTTTCTACCCAAACATTTTCTGGCAACTTCATCCTAACTTTTTCTCCAAACTCTGAATCCGGATCAACAAAAACCAACACATTTCCCTGCCTTAGCTTAGTTTCCAGATCTTCTGGTGTGGGCCTGTCCAATGATACGTACTTATCTGCCAGCAAGCCACTCATAAATCCCTCCTGCATTACCAAACCGGGAATTCCCAGATCTTCGGCAATATCAACTTTGCTTTGCATAATGGTCTTTTCCACATTGGATATAGCCATTTTGTACAGGTTCCCGTATCGATACCATCTGCTATAGGTATTCTGCCAATGATTTGTATAACCATTGAATTGGTTTTCAGTCTGAACAGCACTATTAAGTGATTGGATTTTACCTCCCTTATACTTGAAATTATCCAGGTTCTGGGCTGTCGCATGGAAATTTGTCAATAATAAAAATGATACAAGAAAATAAAATACTTTTCTTTTTATAATGCTCATGATAAATGCTCAGTTTTATTATATGATATTCCTAATCTTTATGTATTGTAATCAGATTCTTCTTCCTTAACTTTTCTACACCATTTTCCCACGGGCCACCTGCTCCCCATAAATAATAGGTAAAATACATAGTGCTCTTTTGATATATAGGAACCCATGGCTGGAATTCTGAATAATAATGATGTGCAGACCTGTTAATAGGATGGTTCATCCACATATGCAAAAACAAAGGCTGATCAACAGGGTAAGCTCCAATATAAGTGACATCTTCGTTAGTGTCATAACCTGCATTCCATCCCTCCTTTAAGAATAATAACCTGCCATAGGCTTTCTCAGGCCTCATTCTGTATTCACGTAAGCCATCCAGTTCAGGGATAGTAAACACATCTTCTGTCCAGTGTTTTTGTCCCAATTCAAGGATTGGCTGAGGCCCCAGGACATTGGCTTCAGGATTATGAAAAGTCAGTGCAAACCTGACTTCCAACAATGGAGAATTCCCATAAAGGGTGAAAGTTTTTTCCAGGCGATTGCCAAAATAATCCGTCCACATTCTTATCCGTACATAATCACCTTCTTTTTTAATAATTTCAGTATTATATACCTGGTGGGTTTCCATGCTGCCCTGACCCAGAAAATCTTCAAATCCACCATAGGGATAATACCCTCTTTTCCGGAAAGGCCGCTTATCATCAATGGCTTTTTCAGGCCACAGTTTAAATAACACATTGTCTTTGCGGCTCTTTACTATATATTCAATCACCCTGGCTCCTGTAGCTAACAGGGTCACCACAACACTATCGTTTTCCATACGGAATTCATCAACTCCATCCTTGTTAAGGTCCAGGGTGTAAAGAGATGGCTTCCCCTCAGATTTCCCAACGCCCAGTTGAGATGTATAGTCAAGCCCAAGTGCAGAAACCTTTACTTTGTAATTGCCGGCAGGAACATCCATTTCAAATAACATGTCCTTAAATGTTGCCTGGGCAGCCTCACATTTTTGCAAGCTTTCATAAATAACTTCTTTATCATTGTCAGCATTAACAATCTGTACTTTAACCGGAAAAGATGTTTCGCCTGTGAAATTATGGATGGTAACCGGATAACTTACTTTTGGCTCATGCCCGTATA
>JAOZKQ010000563.1 GCA_029935275.1 Bacteroidales bacterium
ATTCAGTGAAAGAGCTTAATGTGGTGAACTCACTTGCAGGTAAGGTCTCAGGTGTGGTACTTACACAATCTACTTCCGGACCAGGTAGTGGTACCCGGGTAATTATCCGGGGTAACAACTCACTTACCGGAAACAACCAGCCATTGTATGTAATCGATGGAATACCTATGGATAATTCAGGCTTTGGTTCGGTTAATGGTGGAGGGACAGGAGAGTATTCACGTGCTGATTACGGTACTGGTGTTTCTGACATTAACCCCGATGATATTGAGTCAATATCTGTGCTGAAGGGGCCTAATGCCGCAGCTTTGTATGGAGCAAGAGCTGCCAATGGAGTAATACTTATTACTACAAAAAAAGGTAAAGCAAGAGATGGTATAGGTGTATCCTGGACATCTCAGGCTACTATTGAAAATCCACTTTTACTGCCTAAATATCAGAATGAGTACGGAATGGGTTCTCTGGGAAATTATCCTAATGATTATGCTGACCTGGAAACTTTTAAAGGTAACAGCGGTTCCTGGGGTGGTAAACTGGATGGTTCAGACCAAATGTATTGGGTGGAAGATCCGATGGGGTCAGGAAATCCGGTTACAAGGCCTTATTCTGCAGAACAGGATAATGTAAAAGACTTTTTTCAAACGGGAAGCTCTCTGATAAATACCATTGCAATTGAGGGTGGTAATGATTTAGCGAATCTCAGGTTTTCCTATACTAATAACAATACGAATGGAATAGTACCAAATTCTTATTTAAAGAGGAATAACTTTAATATCCGTGGAATTGTACATGCAAGTAAAAAGCTAACCCTGGATACCAAAGTGACTTATTTTGTACAGGAAGCAAATAACCGGGCAGTTCAGGGAACCGAAGGTATTATGTCAACTCTGTATGGAATTCCAAGAAATTCAGCTATTAATGATTATAAGAATTTCCAGAATCCTGATTATTCAGCTGTCTCAAATTCTACTTTAGGTTCAAACCCTTACTGGACAACTGATCATGACGTAAATAATGATACAAGAAACAGATTACTTGGTTATGTAAAAGCTAACTATGAAGTGACTGACTGGTTCTCTTTCCATCTGCGTGCAGGAACTGATCATACTACACAAAATATTGAAACCATCAATCAGTATGGTCATTGGTACTATGGTTCAGGTAGATTTAATTTTGCTACGTATAAAACATCGGAGACCAACCTGGACTTTCTTATGATGTTTAAAAAGCAATTCAGTGAGGACTTTTCATTTTCAGCTAATTTGGGTGGAAACATGATGTCTCAGACCTATACTTCTAATGCGGTAAGAGGAGAGGATTTTAAGATTCCAACCAAACCCACTACAAGTAGTGCCCGTGAATTGTACCCTGCATATACTCCATTGAGGGAGAAAAGGATTAATTCTCTGTATGGTCAGGTTTCTCTTGGATTTAGGAACTTCATTTATCTTGATCTTACCGGTAGAAATGACTGGTCATCCACCCTGCCAAAAGATAACTGGTCTTATTTCTATCCGTCAGCCAGTTTATCTGTGTTACTAAATAATTTCATAGATGCAGAGGGTGATTGGCTGGATTATTTAAAAGTCAGAGGAAGTTATGCAAAGGTGGGTAGTGATACAGGTCCTTATCAGTTGGATGTTGGTTATAATTTACAACAAAATGGTTATCTTGGATTAACTACCCTTAGCCGGCCTGGAACGAAGATGAACCCTGATTTAAAGCCTGAGCAAACCGGTTCGCTGGAATTTGGGTTTGAATGGAGGATGCTGAATGATCGTTTTTATGGAGACTTCTCTCTTTATTCCATTAAATCTACAGATTTGATCATGGATGTTCCGGTACCTTCTTCAACAGGTTATAGCAGGTTTAGAAGTAATGTAGGAGAAATTACAAATAAAGGTTTTGAAGTATTAGTAGGTGGAACGCCTGTTAGGACTGATAATTTTACATGGGATGTTTCTTTAAATTTCTCACATAATAAAAACACACTTGTAGAATTGATTGA
>JAOZKQ010000564.1 GCA_029935275.1 Bacteroidales bacterium
GATATCTGTGTTAATTTTCACCGGGCAGATGAAAAAGCTTGCAAAGTTTGCAAAAAAAGCAATAAAATTCTTTTTAAAGATTTAAATCAGGAAAAATCTGTCAGAATTGTAGAATGTGAACATGGATTATATGATTGTGCAACGCCCATAATTATTGAAGGTAAGCATGTTGCAAATCTTGTTACAGGGCAACTGTTGATGCAGAAACCTGATATAAAACAATTTGAAGAACAGGCAAAAACATTCAATTTCAATAGACAAAAATACTTAGAAGCATTAAACAAAGTCCCAATAGTTAATAAAAAGGATGTTACGGAAATGATGGATTATCTGGCGGAATTGGCCATATATATCGCAGAAAAAGGTTTAGATAAACTCCGCACAAATAAATTAAATGAAGCGCTGTTAAAGGCCAAGGAAAAAGCTGAGGAAAGTGAAAGGAAGTTAAAAGAAGCCCAACAAATTTCACATCTCGGGCATTGGGAATTAGATTTAGTAAATAATAAATTGGTTTGGTCGGATGAGATTTATAGAATTTTCAACTTAAAACCTCAGGAATTTGGTGCTACCTATGAAGCATTTTTAGAAAATATACACCCGGATGACAGAAATAAAGTAAATGAAGCTTATACAGGCTCATTGAAAGATAAAACGCCCTATGAAATTGAACACAGGTTGTTGTTAAAAACAGGTGAACTGAAACATGTGTTGGAAAAATGTAATACAGAATTTGATAAGCATGGAAATCCGATACGTTCAATGGGAACGGTTTTAGATATTACTCCCCTGAAGAAAACCGAACAAGAACTGATTAAAGCTAAAGAAAAAGCCGAAGAAAGCGGACGTTTAAAATCTGCATTTCTTGCAAATATGTCGCATGAAGTCCGAACCCCATTGAATGCTGTTTTAGGTTTTTCAAATTTATTGATGAGGGGGAATCTCACAAAGGAGAAAAAAGAAGAAATTATTAGACATATTAGCGATGGCTGCAATAGCATGTTTGTCATTATTTCAGATATTATTGATGTTTCAAAAATTGATGCTAATCAATTGTCTATAAATAATGAAGAGTGTAATCTTAACCTGCTTCTTAACCGGCTTCAAAACCAATTCTCTATTTCCAATATTAATAAGAAGATAAGTGTAAGGGCCAGGATATTACTTAATGATGAGGGTTGCAATATAATCACAGATGAAACAAGGTTAAATCAAATACTTTCTAACCTGATAGAAAATGCACTAAAATTCACTAAGGAAGGTGTTGTTGAATTTGGATATGAAATAAATACTGGTATGATACACTTTTATGTAAAGGACACCGGTATAGGAATTAAGCCAGATCATCATGAACTTATTTTTGACAGGTTCAGACAGATTGATAATAATTATTCCGGATTAGGTACAGGCACAGGGCTTGGCTTATCAATTGTTAAGGGTCTGTTAGGTTTACTCAAAGGTGAGATATGGCTGGAGTCTGAAATTAACAAAGGAACTACATTCCATTTTACTATCCCATATATTCCCACTGTACAAGAGGGAAAAACTAAGAGATTTAAAAATGATTTTAAATTTGAAATGGGTGATGGGGTTACCATTCTGATAGCTGAGGATGAGCTTTTAAACTTTACTTATCTTAAATTGTTGCTTGAAAATTATAATTATAATATTATACGTGCAAAGAATGGACAAGAAGCTGTGGAGATGGTGAAAAATAATAGTTCTATTGATTTAGTGCTGATGGACACCAGGATGCCAATTATGAACGGACTTGAAGCCACTGAAAAGATAAGGGAAACTAACAAAAGTATTCCCATCATTGCCCAGACAGCATACGTAATGGCTGAGGATAGAATGAAAGCCAAAAAGGCCGGGTATAGTGATTATCTGTCGAAACCTATATCAGTAGAAATGTTGTCCGATATAATAAGAAAACACATTAAAAAGCGTGCAGTCAAACGTTCAAAATCTGGTGTTGCCATGCAGGACAGTACCGATTTTTTGACCTAA
>JAOZKQ010000111.1 GCA_029935275.1 Bacteroidales bacterium
TTGAGTTAACTCCAATGTTGAAAATGTTGAGTTTAAAAAATAATTACAGAAAATATGCGGGCAAAATCTATATATGTATAAGAACGCTATTACTCTACTTTATTTAAATATTCATTCATTTCATTATCCAGGGCCTTCATCTCCTCAAATATGGGTTTAAGATCCACCTGACCTTCACCATCAATTACTTTCACAACATATTGAAGAGCAGCCATCGCCAAAAAATCCTGAATATCCTTATCGCTGTATTTTTGCTTGTACAGCAATATTTTCTCATTTATCCTTTTTGCTGCTTGTCTAATTTTCTCCTCATCCGTTCTAACTATTCTCAATGGATAATATCGGTCTGCCACATTTACCTTGATGGTTAACTTATCATCCATATTCAAAAAACTTATCTATTCAACAGAGCAATACAATTATCAATTTCCCGCACAATTTTATTTACTTTAATTTTTGCTTCATGAGTATCCTCTCCTGAAGTCGTAAATGCCTTTGCAAGACTTATTGTTTCATGCTTTTTTTTCAATTCTTCGTAACTGGATTCCTGTTTTTTTAATCGTTCCTTTAAAATGAAATTTTCTTCAGATATAAGCTTTTTATCAGCCTGCGATTTCTCATATAAAAAAACCAGCGAGTTAAATCTATCTTTTAAGTTTCCAATAAGTACATTTGACTCTTTCACCAGAAATCATTTTTATACAAAGTTAACATTTGAATAGGAATTTCAAAAAAATAAACCTCATATTTTCCATAGAACAAATATAAATTTTAGTTTTGCTCCTTGAAAATTTCAATTAAAGAGTATTTTATGGTAAAAAGTACAAGAATTTGGAACATTACAGGGGTATTAATACTAATTTTCATCGGACAAAACCTTTTTGCTCAGAAAAAAATACCAACAGATTATTTCTCTTCCCCTATAGATTTTAAGATCTATCTTTCTGCCAACTTTGCAGAGATCAGGCCCAATCATTTTCACTCCGGTATTGATATTAAAACAAAGGGACGTTCAGGTGAGAATGTCAGATCAATAGCTGATGGCAAAGTAGTAAGGATCAGTATTTCTCCAACCGGGTTTGGACGGGCAATATACATTGAACACCCTAATGGTTACAGTTCTGTATATGGGCATATGAGTAAATTTACTCCGGAAATCGAAAAGTATATCAAAGAAAACCAATACAAAAGAAAATCCTTTTCCATTACTCTGTATCCTGCGAAAGATAAGTTTAAGATTACAAAAGGCCAGTTAATAGGGTATTCTGGAAATTCGGGCAGCTCCTCAGGGCCTCATGTTCATTTTGAGATTCGTGATACAGGAAACCAACACCCTGTTAATCCGCTTTTATTTGGCTTTAACATAACTGATAATCTATCCCCCATTCTTAAAAGTATTTATTTTTACCCTTTGGGTGAACAAAGTAATGTAGAAGGAAATATTGAAAAGAAAAGATTTTTATTAACAGGCAGCAAAGGAAAATATAAATTAAAAAGTGATAGTGCGATTACTTTTTCCGGAAAATTGGGAATTGGAATTGAGGTTTATGACCTGCTTAATGGTGTGGGCAATAAATGTGGCATATATTCAATTGAAGCAAGTGTAGATGGCAAAACCTACTATTATTTTGAAATGAATGAGTTTGCTTTTTCTGAAACACGATATATAAATAGTCATATTGACTATAGAGAGATAGTACGTACTAAAAGGAAAATACATAAAATTTTTGTTGATCCCAATAACCGTCTGAGATTTTATGAAACCGTTCTAAATCATGGACATATTCAATTTGAAGATACTGATATTCATAAGATATTACTCACTGTTAAAGATACTTATAAAAACAATTCAAGCATAAGTTTCAATGTAAGGTCAACACCATCAAAATCAACACAAGTAAAAGACAAAGATTACTTAATGCTTATGCACTACAACAAGGAAAACCACTACGAATTGAATGGATTTGAAATCAATATACCTGCATTCGCTTTATATGATTCCCTGAAATTCAAATTAGCTGTTACCCCTTCTATAGCTAACAGCTATTCTAAGGTCTATCATATCCATGATAAATATACACCAGTACAAAAAGCATTTACTTTGCGAATAAAACCTGAGAATATTGAAGAAAGTTTGAATTCCAAACTTTTGATTGCCGGTTTAAATAAAAAAAATAAACCTTTCGCCAGGGGAGGTGAATTTAAAGACGGTTATGTGGAAATAAAAAATCGCGAATTTGGAATTTACTTTGTTAGCATAGATACTATTTCCCCAAGCATTCACCCGGTAAATTTCAAAACTGGCAGCCATGATCTATCTTCTCGTAAATATTTGAGATTTACAGTGAAAGATAATTTTTCAGGTATTTCAAAATATAAAGGCACCATCGATGGAAAATGGGTGCTGTTTGAGTATGACCCAAAATACAGTCGCCTTCAATATACCTTTGATGATAAAAGAATCGAAAAAGGGAAAGAGCATGAGCTGGAACTAAAAGTTACGGATCAAAAGAATAATGAAAAAATCTTCAGGATGAAGTTTAAATGGTAATTGGAAGGTTGAAGGTTGATTAAAAACAGAAAGCGTGTACTAAATCCATTTCAAAGAATTAAAGGTTTCTGAAAGTCAAACCTTCATCCTACTGATCAGGGCAATGAACGGTAAAAGTCCACCCGGTACTTGTAGTGCCTGCACAATTTGGATTTACACGAACACTTATCTGGCTGTTATAGCCATTCAGGTTTAACCTGATACTTTTGGCACCGCTAACACAGCCGGAATTATATATAGTCCTTCCCGATTGAGTAACAATTATCTGATCCTTTACATCATAAACATCATAATCAAAAACGAAAGTCCCAAAGGACTGACCCAGGTCGATCATATGAACCTCAGGAGCATCCCCGCCTTGTTGTTGCTGATCGTTGCAATTGCTTTGATGCATTACCGGCTGCTGGGTAGCAACATTTCCTGTTCCTAAATCAGGCGTTAATCCTCCCTGGGGATTCCCATTTGCTGCATTAATAATACCCATTGTCATCGCAATAACATCCCCCCAATTGACTGTGGGTTGTTTCCTTACCGGTTCACAAGCAGTAAAAGCTTTATTCCATTCAAACCCTGGCAAACAATCGCAAACCACCTCATTCAACACCTTATCAAAAACTGGCCGGGAATTGGGTATATGGGAACAGTTATACTGAATCGGTTGTTGCTGTTCCTCTTCGCAGGCCGTATATCCTACATTCCATTCATATCCGGGTAAACAATCACAATATGTATCCTTACTAACGGGATCCCAAACGGCCATTGTATTCGGGTAATCAGAGCAATCCATATTTTGCACAGCTACCAGTGTTTCCGATATACACATTGTATAATCCTCATTCCATGAAAATCCCGGCAGACAATCACATATCACTTCCATATTAACCGGATCCCATACAGCCTGTGTATTTGGATACTGCTGACAATCAGCCTGTGCAATAAGTAAATCCTGCTCTGAAACACATTTGGTATAATCTTCATTCCATTGAAATCCAGCTACGCAGTCGCAATAGGGTTCCTTTGTGGTATAATCCCATTTCGCTTCTGTATTTGGCCACTGGGAACAATCCGAGTTGACCAGTATTGCCTGAATATCCTCCACACATTTACCAATAGATTCATCCCATAGCAGGTTATCCACACAGGTACAGACCACCCTTTCATTTATGGGATCCCACTCTGGAACACCATATGGGTCTTTTGCACAATCAGAATTGGTAATTAAAACAGAGATATCAATCCCTGTTGTATCTGAATTGTCAACTACAGATGTAGTATCATTTCCGTTTGCATTTGCATTTACATTTACAATTGTATCGGAAGGTTCATAAGGAGCAGTCAGGTTCACATTGTAAAACCTTTTTTCACCCGGGAATATAGTTACATCTTCAATAACTGTTCCTCCATTTGGTAGGCTTGTTGAAACCGTAGTGTTAATTTTTTTATCAAGGGGCATTAATACATAATATGAAAAATTACCACTGTTTCCTGAAATAACATTATGGCATCTATCTCCCTTTTCAAACATTGAGTTATAGCCAACATACATTTTTGCACCTTGTATTGGAGAACCATTTTCATTTGCAACAACACCATAAAGATTAACCGGTACATTTTCAGTAAGAAAACTAATAATACGGTCCAGGTTATTAAGATTATGCTGATGCTTACTCAGATAATAATTATAGATCATAGCATTCCTTACTTCCTCTTCCCAGTATGTAGTGAAATACTTTAAGTCATTCCAGCCAAATTCAAGACCCTTTGATTCCACCAACCGGGCAATCCAGTTGAATCCCATTTTATTCATAAAGAAATCCTGTAGCTTTTCATCATCACAAGTCGAAACTGTTTCCAGAGCCGCTTTTAATAAGACAGTAATTCTATTTATCCTTTTATTCACCTCTTCTGTATATACAGACCAGGCATATTCTTTCTGGTACGAAATAAACATAAAATCCAGGTCTGATACCTTTTCAGCATTATTATACTTTCTTAGCCATTGAATTGTAGCATATATATCCACTTCACCCCTATGCAGTTTATTTTTCTTACCTCTTAACCATACATTATTTAAGTAAAAATACAATTCTGAATTGTCTGATGTATTGATATATATATTATTGTAAATGGGGGAATATACTTTTTGATTCATAGGGCACGCCCTGTTAACATTAGAGAATTTCTTAATAAATTTACTCCTTTTGTTAATATTGGTTGATGCATAAGTACCACCGGCTGGAGAAATGCATCCTTGATTCAGGTTCTTTTCCAGCACATTCTCCAAAGCTTTTGCGGCATCAAACACTCCTTTTCCTAATGTAAATAAGGGCGTTATAAGATCACCGATAATGGGAACCTTACCTCCAAACCTTTCCCCTAATTCCAACATCATTTGAATTTTATATGTAGGGTCATCAGAACCAGCTGCTGAAGCAATCATATCCAGGGCAATTAAGGGATCAATAACTTTATCATATCCTTTTGAAATAATGGGGCCTAAATCCTCGATTATATAAAAATAATCTGACTTTACTCCATATTTTTTGAGAACACTAAGCACCTCCGCGCCATAATCTTCAATATCGTCATCAATAGATGAAATACCACTTGCAGCGTCCATGAGATCCCGGATTTTTTTTTGCCCGCTAGAAATCAAATCAGAAACCTGCCCAAAGATTTCTTTTGATTCGCTATCAATAAATGAACCTGCAAAATTCCACATTCCGTTTTTTACCATTCCCTTTATCTCATTTTTCAACTGACCACTATACCTCAGGCCCGGGTTTTTCTGTAATTTTTCTTCAATTTTTTTGTGCAGGTCATATGCCTGATTGAGAAAATCAGGATTTTTAGAATCGATTCCAAAAGATTCAAATGGTTCAAGTACAATGGAGAAATAAGTTTCATTTGCAACCCAGGCTTCACCGCTTGCAACCGAAGAAGTGATTTTTGCAGCGAGTTCATCCATCATCTTCTCTTTCAGACCATTAGATAGCTGATTTTGATTTACACTAATTACCTGTGATATATTGCTTTGAAATAAAAAAAAGAAATAAAGAAAGAAAACAGAATATTTTTTCATTCTAATATAATTTAGCAATGAGCCATAGTTTAAGCTTCCCAATTCAATAATATATAGATTAGAAAAAGAACTTCAATCCTGTATAATAAACTGAAAGCTTATCAGTATTTTCAAAAACATCAGTAAGCCAAATCTCAGCTCCTAATTCCAATTGCATCGACTTACCCCCAAAACGCAACCTTGGAAAGACACTAAAAGAACTATTCATAGGCACTTTGCCTTGCAAACTTGTATCATCGTCTTTAAAAGGGGATAGTTTTGTGTTAATGAATAATCCACCCTCAAATGCCATATAAATACGTTTAATATATATTCGATAACCACCAAAAATGGGAAATTTAAACATATATAATTCAACGGTTTCATCATTGTTATCACCTACAAGCACATTGAAATGAATACCGGTACCAACATAATAACTTTTTTTACCAAAAAGATGCTCCAGATTTAAACCGAAACCCAAGTTATTTTCATCTAAGCTTAGAATCTCGTTAAGATTATGAAACAGCAAATCCATTCCGAAAGAAGTATTTCTAAAATTGGGTTCTGGTTTAGTTGGTGTATAAGCAGGAGATGGTGATATGGCTGTAGCTCCCACTTGTTGCTGGTTATTCGGAGCCTGTTGTGTTTGTGTTTGGGATTTATTCTTTATATCCTCAATTATCTGTTCAGCATCACAATCATCAGTTGAATAATTATCCTTTATCCAATCCCTTGCGATGGCAGAAAAAGGAAATCCGCTTTTTATCGGAACAAAGTTACTTGAATGGTTATCTGCTTTTACAACTTTCAGCTTATTATCTGTTTTATCACAGACAACTTTATATGTTGTATTTTGGGAAAAAGAAACAAAAGGCAATATAACAAAGAAGTACAACAAAAAGACTTTCTTCAGTGGTAGCATAGAAGTGAATTTAGGTTTTGCAATAGAATTGTTGGCACAATTATTTATTGACCTAAAAATAACTAATATTTAAATACAAGATTCTCCTGAGGATTCCATTTTCTGTATTTAAAATGATTCTATATAATTTTTATAAGAAAACTGGTATTGAATAGATTAATATTCAGAAGGAGTAAGGAATGATTCCCTATGCTTATCGAAATATGTGATAATCGAGTCAAAAATTGTGTTATATTGCACAAACAGGAATAATCCCTACTTCCACAGCTGCTCAGGATAATCACCGGCTTTTACTTTATCCA
>JAOZKQ010000112.1 GCA_029935275.1 Bacteroidales bacterium
CTGATTTGGTCATCTAATTGATCTTTTCGATTTGGAAATACCCTGACCATACTGTTAGGTAAGTGAACAGTAGGCCTTGTTGGCTCCAAAATAACTCCAACACCACCAATAGATGGATCAACATAATTTAAATTCGATTCTTTTTTCTGAGTACAAGAAACAAGCATGATTAAAATAATTAATAAGCTTAAAAGAATATGATTATCTTTTATCATGTGTTTCAATTTGGCAATGAAATGTAAAAAAGCAACAAAAAGATTTCTGTCATTAGATGTCATATAATCTATTTTAAAATTTTGTTTTTCGAGGCTTCCAATAACAACCTGGACGGGGAAAAGCACTTTTTAAAAGTTAGCTTATATATTTGTCAAAGATATGATGAAGATTTAAAATGTATTAAGCAATCTTAAATTTTTTCCAGAAAGATTTGTTTTATATCTTCGTAAGGGCATATTGCTTAACAATGGTTGTAAAAGCCATATAGTAAGTTCCTTAGGTTTACTTATGATTAAATTTTGTCTTATTATGAAAAATAATTTGCAATTAATTTTTGCATTATTACTATTTCTGGGTATTAGTTTTCCTTTAAAATCAATTAATGATGAAGTTTTAAAAAGGAAAATGGAACTTGCCGCTCAGTCAGCAAACTGGGTTGAAGGCTATTATTCGTTTACTTCAGGTCAGAAAATCCAATACAGTAGTATTCGGGGCGATGTGAATAGTGCCTTGCTTGTAAGAGCAACTAATGGAGATATGTCCATTGAATGGAAATCTGCAAGCTTGCCTGAGGATTATAATAAACAGGATGTTACCTTGCTTTGGATATCCGGAATGGATTTGAATAATGGCCCTAATATTTTTACACTTTATGTAAATAATAAGCCAGAGATTAAGTTTCGTAACAATAATGGAGATGAGTGGGAAGTGGAAGGTGAGCATGGTACTAAACTTTCCTTTGTTGTTCTTAAAAAGGATCAGAACAAGGATGGTTTTGGATATATGTGGCTGACTTTGCCTCTTGAAATGTTTAAGTCTGGGGAGGCCCTGGACCTGAAAATAGTGGGAGCTGCTGAAGATTCCAACGGATGGGTGATGGTGTTCGATACTCCGGATGCTTTGACTTACCTGAAAAATGAGGTGGAAAATGAAGGTTGGCTTAAAATGAAAATTGTTAAACAGAAGAAATCCTCAGTTCTTGAGATTAGTGCTCCTTCAGTTTGGGCAGGCAAGGAGCTTCAGTTTTTATCCTCTGGTAAAACACTGGGCAGTGGAAAGCTTCAGGTAAAAGGAGAAAATTCCTTTACCCGCTTTGATATAGCATTATCGAATGATATTCAGTCTAAAACTTATGAACTGCTTATAGATAGCAAAAAGAGAATTGTTATTCCTGCTGTTTTTCAATCCGGATCTGATATTTTGCTGCAAACCGGCTCTGTAATTAATTTTCAATCACAATTGTTGGATCAAAATACCTGGCTTGCAGATATAAGTATTTTTTACAGGCCAAAATTGGTGAAAAGTCTTAAAAATGTGTCAGATTCACCTTTGTCAGAAGGTAAAATATTTCTAATGAATTCCAGTCACCAGGATATTGCCTGGATGGATAGCCCGGAGAAATGTGTCATTGAGCGTGATACAATGTTGATTAGTCCTCTGCTTGACAAAGCAATACTTGATAAGGATTACCGGTTTGATATTGAAGATGTGCTTATGGTAAGGGAGTATCTTGAACGACACCCTGATAAGAAAGGGGCAATTGCGAAGTTATTAGATGCCGGTAAAATTTCTGTGGGGGCCTCGTATATTATGCCTTATGAAGACATGTATTCAGGAGAGTCACTTCTCCGGCAGTTTTATCTTGGCAAAAGATGGCTTTCACAAGAGTTTTCAGGATACCAGGCTGATACTTACTGGAATGTGGATGTTCCTGGCAGGACCTTACAAATGCCACAGATATTGAAAAAATCTGGTGTTACCAATATGGTAATTAGCCGGCATGAGACGGGTATCTTTGACTGGTACAGCCCGGATGGAAGCTTTGTACGTACTTTTTCACCTGGTCATTATGGTATGGCATACCCGGCTTTGAATAAGGATTTCTTTGATGCAGCATTTTTTCTGGCTGATTATTCCAATAAATGGATCTCAAACCTGGATTTGAATAGTAAACCCATTGTTCCTTTATTGTCGGATTGGGATATGAGCCCGGCAAAGGACTATAGCAATTTTATTAAGGAATGGGGGTCGCTGAAGTCTTTTACGAATCAAAATGGACAGGATGAACCCCTGAAGCTGCCGGAAATCAGTTTAAGTTTAACTGCCGGATTTTTTGATCAATTACCTGAACAATTATCCTCTGATCCTATTATGGGAGAGCGACCCGATGTCTGGTTATATATTCACGGGCCTTCTCACCAACAAGCTTTGAAAGCAAGCAGGGAAGCTGATATACTTCTGCCGGTAGCTGAAAAGTTTGCTACAATTGAATCCTTGTTAAATGAGAGTTTTCTGCTATACCCTGCTGGTGAACTTGAGGAAGCATGGGAGGCTAAAATATTTCCTGATCATGGATGGGGAGGAAAGCATGGTGATATTACAGATGAACTGTTCCGAAGTAAATTTGAGAAATCTAAATTTATTGCTGATAAAATTGTACAGGATGCGATCCAGGGAATCAGTGCTCATATTGCCTGGGAATCAGGAAAAGGAATACCCTTAGTGGTATTTAATGATCTGTCCTGGCAGCGTACGAGCCCGGTTTCTTTCCAAATCTCTTTTGAAAAAGGAAAGGCAAAAGCTGTTAAACTTCTTGATTCAGAATCAATAGAACTCCCATTTCAATTGAGTGATGTGAAAAATTATTCTGATGGTTCAATAGAGGAAGCGAATGTTTATTTTTTGGCTGAAAATGTACCTTCTATTGGTTATAAAACATTTTATATTCAATCGGTCAAGACTGTGCAACATGAATCAACAGCCTTGGAGATGAAAGAGAATACATTTGAAACAATGTATTATAAAATTACTTTCGGAAATGGTGGTCTGAAGCAAATATATGATAAAACCCTGGGTGTGGATCTGATGAAAAATGATAACTTAAAAGCTGGGGAGGTCTTTTTTCTTAAATCAGTTGGGAATGGAGCGGGTGAGTTTGCGGATATTCAGCAACCTGACTATAATATACTTGAGAGGACCGGGAAATTTGAAACGGATTGGATGATTTCTGAAGATGGTCCGGTTTTTACTGAATTTACCTCGAGAACCACTCTTGAACATGCAGTGGTGGAGCAAAATGTTAAAGTATTTAAGCAAATAAAGAAAATTGATTTTAATACCCGGCTCTTAAATTGGGATGGCCTTCTTTACCGGGAGTTCAGAGAGGCATTTCCTCTTAATCAGGAGAAGGGGAAAATAGCATATGAAGTGCCCTTTGGTGTAGTCAGGGTAGGAGAGGATGAGATTAATGGAGCTGCAGGAGAGCGCTATACCGGCTTATGTTCGGAAATGCATCCGAGAAGTATTTTAAACTGGATATCTTCTTCGGACGATCAATTTGGGGTCACCCTTAGCTCAAGTGTAATTGTATGGGATTATAAAGATAATTTTAGCCAGACAGAAAATCCTCTTCTTCAGGCGATACTGATAGCCAGCCGTAAAAGTTGTCATGGTGAAGGGAACGATTATCTACAGACTGGGAGCCACGATTTTTCTTTCTCCTTAACTTCACATAAACCCGGATGGGAGAATGGTTATAAAGCCGGAGTTGCAGCAAATCATCCGTTTTTTGTTGTACTGAATCCCTATCAGATGGCCAAACCAAAATTACCGGAAGAACAAAGCTTCTTTAGCATAGATAAGGAAAATATTATGATCTCAACTGTGAAAAGGAGCGAAGATGGAGATGGGTTCATTATCAGATGGTATGAAACAGAAGGAAAGGATACAGAAATGAATGTAAACTCTTATTTTAAAATACAGGGTGCAAAAGCATTGAATTTAATTGAAGAAGAACTTAGGGATATCCCTTCAAAGGGGTCATCTATTCCATTTAATACTTCAAAATATAGCATTGAAACAATTAAAATACTGCCGAAATAGTTTTTTTTATTTGAGAACAGGAGAAGCAATTAACAGTAGAAAAATTAAAATGAATAGAATTAAATATCCTATCATAACCAGCTTATTAATTTCCCTGCTGGTAATGGCTTGCCAGACAGACCACTTTATTAAGGATCAAACTTACAGGGAAAGCGTAAATGCAAAGTTTTCTGAAAGAAAGGCTTTGGGTGAACATCGGTCTGATAATCTTTTTGGTGTTTTTAATAAAGATTTAAGCCTGCAGGAGGAAGAAGCTTTGAAATTCTTATATGCATACATGCCACTGAATGATATGGCTGATTATTCAGGAGGATTCTTTTATGATCAAATGAAGGTTTCTTTTAAGGCAAAGGAGGAAATGACCTGGGGAAAGGAAATTCCTGAAGATATTTTCAGACATTTTGTATTGCCTTACCGGGTGAATAATGAAAATCTGGATTCCTTCCGCCTGGTTTATTATGATGAATTAAAATCCAGGGTGGCTGGCTTGTCTTTGAAAGATGCTGCCCTTGAAGTGAACCACTGGTGCCATGAGAAGGTGAGTTACCAGCCAGCCGATATCAGAACTTCTTCTCCAATGAATACAATAAAGTCTGGCAGGGGAAGGTGTGGGGAAGAATCGACTTTTACAGTTGCTGCAATGCGAACTGTTGCTATACCGGCCAGGCAGGTATATACACCCCGCTGGGCACATTCGGATGATAATCATGCCTGGGTTGAAGTTTGGATTGATGGAAGCTGGCACTTTCTGGGTGCCTGTGAACCGGATATTGATTTGGATATGGCTTGGTTTATAGAGCCTGCCAGACGTGCAATGCTGGTCCATACAAAAGCCTTTGGAGCTTATGAAGGGTCAGAGCCACTGGTTAAAAATACTTCAAACTATGGAGAAATTAACTCTCTGGATCGTTATGCTATTACAAAAACAGTGAGTGTCAGGGTCGTGAATGAGAATAACAGGCCGGTAGAAAATGCAGAGGTGCGATTCAGTCTTTTTAATTATGCAGAGTTTTATCCTTTAGCTATTTTGCAAACCAATAAAAATGGAGTTGCCTCGTTCCTGACAGGTTTGGGCGATTTGTTAGTCTGGGTTTCTAAGGACAAAATGCTTAGTTATGGGAAAATTAGTGTTGATGAAGTGGATACTTTGCAAGTCGTCCTAAAAGAAATGCATAATCTGGCTGATGTGGATCTGGATATGATCCCACCTGTTTTAAGGGAGCCTCAACCCGTGCCACAGTCAGGCAGGGAAGAGAACAACGAAAGGCTTAAAGAAGAAGACAGGATAAGAAACAATTATCTGGCTACTTTTATGGATTCTTTACAGGCAGTTGGTCTGGCAAATGAGGCAGGTTTTGATCACGCTAAGGTATGGGAAATAATCAGGAGATCGGAAGGCAATTACCAGGCTCTTGCTGATTATTTTTTAGCTGTACCAGAAGAAAAGAAGGAGTTTGCAATTGATTTGCTAATGCAGGTTTCCACTAAAGATCTTCGGGATGTCCCGGCCAAAGTGTTTTTGGATCATTTGAATTTCACTTTAAATACAGCAGATGACACAGCGGAAGAAAACAGGGCATTGTTTATCAGTTATGTGTTGGCACCACGAATAATGAATGAATGTTTAATTGACTATCGCAATTTTTTGCAGGAGGTTTTTAGTAAGGAGCTTACATCTTCACCTGTGCATCCTGAAGAACTGATAAAATGGACAAATGAGAATATCAGTATTAATGATGAAGAGGTTTATTATGATTTTCCAATTACTCCAAAAGGAGTCTATAACCTGAGGGTTTCCGATAAGTATTCCAGAAAAATATTTTTTATTGCATCCTGCAGGAGTCTGGGAATTCCGGCAAGAATGGACAGGACGTTTCAGGTTCCTCAGTATTATGAGAATGAGAAGTGGATAAATGTTTTTTTTACCGGTGATAATGTATTGCCAGGCCAAACAGCTAAACTTTGGTTGGTAAATGAAGAAAATAAAAAGATTCCTCAGTATCATATCCATTTTACGCTTGCATATTTGCAAAAAGGTGTTTATAAAACGCTGGAATTGGGTTTCGGTAGTAAACCTGAACTTTTCAATGAGCCACTTATACTTCCTGTTGGTGATTACCTTCTGATTACAGGAAACAGGATGAATAACGGAGGGGTACTTAGTGAATTAAGCTTTTTTCACTTGAATGAGGGTGAGGAAAAAAAACAGGAAATAAAGTTAAGGGAATCAGTACATAAGAATCTGGATTATGGAAAGTTGAAAATGAGTGCACAATTAGAAAGCCTGGATGGGAAAAAAGTCAATTTGTCTCAGCTTACAGATCAAAAGAATACTATACTTGTATGGATTGAACCCGATAAAGAACCATCCAAACATGTGTTGAATGATATTCCATTGCTAAAGAATAATTTTGACAATTTAGGTTCTAACTTAATATTTATTGTACCGGAAAATAGAATTACTTCTTCATTTGATCCGGCAATTTATAAGAGTTTACCTGAAAAGACTTTTTTCTATATTGACAAAGATAATGCAATTTTAAAGTCCGTATCCGTGGAAATGAACCGAAATACAGGTTTTAATCTGCCGTTGATTCTTATTGTTAACCCGGAAGGAAAAATATGGTATCATTCGGAAGGCTACCGGATAGGAGTAGGAGAGCATTTGTTAAAAGCATTAAGTACAGAAGAATAGAATCTCAAAAAGTATGAATATTAAATATTTATGACATGTATGAAT
>JAOZKQ010000565.1 GCA_029935275.1 Bacteroidales bacterium
GTTGCAACTAGCAGCGAAAATGTTTCTACCAAAGAAAAAGTACTTCTTGGAAAAATATTATATTTTGACAACCGCCTTTCTAAAAACAATACACAAAGTTGTAATACCTGCCATGATCTCGATACTTATGGGGTGGACAATCTACCTACTTCGCCGGGAGACAATGGAATACCGGGTACCCGGAACTCTCCTACAGTATTGAATGCCGCTTTACACACAACACAATTCTGGGATGGTCGCGACAAAACAATTGAAGACCAGGCTGGTGGGCCCATCCTTAATCCTGATGAAATGGCCATTCCCAACAAACAATTCCTTATTGACCGCCTTTCAAAAATAGATGAATACAAAACACTTTTTGCCCAGGCTTTTCCTGATGAAGCCAAACCCATAACATACCCAAATATTCAAAAAGCCATTGGTGTTTTTGAAAGAGAGTTAATGACCCCATCAAGATTTGATGACTACCTGGCTGGCAATGTATCTTCATTAACTAAGTTAGAAAAAGAGGGCCTGGAAACTTTTATTAATACTGGCTGCATTACCTGTCATATTGGCAACGTACTAGGAGGCAATATGTTCCAGAAGTTCGGACTATATGGCAATTATTGGGATTATACCAATAGCAAACCAATTGATAATGGCAGGTTTGATGTTACACAAAAGGAATCGGATAAATATGTTTTCAAAGTTCCTTCACTCAGAAACATTGATAAGACCCAGCCATATTTCCATGACGGAAGTGTAAGTGACCTGAATGAAGCAGTAGTTATTATGGCTAAGACTGAATTGGATAAAGACCTTTCAGAAGACGAAACTACAAAAATTATAGCTTTTCTGGGTACTCTAACTGGTGAGGTGCCTGCAAACCTGAAAGAATAAAGCATCTAAAGTATTTGGCCAAAGAGTTATACAACTTTTATAAATAGAGTAACAAAAACCCTAGCCAAAAGAATAAAACACCTAATTCTTTTGGCCAGGGAACTTAATAGTTATGAATTTCAATAATCAGTTTTTACGATTTTCTATTTTTATCGTTATTACACTGGTTATTCCTATTACTTTGATGCTGCCGGCCTGCCAGACAAATGAGAGCTCCTCCCAAACTGAAAATATCCAGGCAACTAGTGACTCATTTCCCGAAATACTATATAAATATTTCCCTTCCACAATGCATGCATTTATCTGGCGTAACTGGGAATCGGTTCCGCTAAACCGCATGGCAAAAGTATTGAATACAACTACAGAAAATGTACTTAAAGCCGGAAGATCTATGGGTCTTCCTCCCTACCTGGAGCCAGGTCCGAAATTCGAAAAGCGTGGATATATTTCGCTAATCCGCCGTAACTGGAACCTTATCAGCTACAAGCAAATACTTATTTTATTAGACTGGACCGAAGAACAACTGGACCAAACCCTGAGAGATGATGATTTTCTCTGGGTCAAAGTTGGTGGGATGGAGCCTAAATGCCCTCATCTTCAATACATAAATCCAACTCCTGAGATTAGTAAACGCTGCGCAGAAATAAAAATACTTGTGGAAAATAATTTTGGTAAGGATCTGACTAAACCACAAGAAGAAAGGTTTGCATTTATTAAATATTTATCTTCGTTTGATAAGAACTATGAACCCAAAATAACCCCAGAATCAAATAAAGATGAACCTCTCCGGTTTATTTATTCCTATTTTGCACCTTTTGGTGACCCTTTACTTCAACCTGAAATTGACCCTTTTCCGGATGGCCTGCTACAACGCCTCAACAAACAGGGGATAAATGGTGTTTGGCTCCATGTAGTTTTACATCAATTAACATCCAGTAATATTTTCCCTGAACTTGGTAAGGGTCATGAAACTCGTTTAAAAAATCTCCGTATTCTGGCAAAACGTGCTGAAAAATATGGCATTAAGATTTATCTATATATGAACGAGCCCAGGGCAATGCCTCCCTCCTTTTTCAAAGGCAGAGAAGACCTGCTGGGCTTTCAGGATAAGG
>JAOZKQ010000566.1 GCA_029935275.1 Bacteroidales bacterium
CTAAGCACATTTATCCATTCCGAAATTAGTGATTCAGAGGTCTCATTTGCCGGTCCTGCAGTAAATTGGGGCGGATGGGACCTAAAAGGCTTATCAGAAGCCTGCGACTACATTTTTATTATGGCTTATAGCTTCGCCGGAAGCTGGAGTAGTTCAACCGGAGCAAATGCCCCCCTGGAGGGTGGAAGCATAAATATAACCAACACCATTGATGTTCAATATAAAGATGTAGTAAATTCGTACCCGGAAAGACTTATACTTGGTGTTCCCTACTACGGTAACCGATGGCAAACAGAAACCATTCATGCTCATTCCAATACGATTGATTTCATCAATTCTCCCCGTTTCAGAACAGCACAGGAAGAATCAATAAATCATGATAAATTCTGGGATAATACCAGTCAAAGCCCCTGGTACAGATACACAGAAAACAGCAAAAACTATCAGGTTTGGTTTGATGACAAAAAAAGTATTGAATTAAAATATGACCTGGCAGATGAGCGTTCATTAAAAGGCATTGGCATGTGGGCGCTGGGTTATGACGGAGACCGGGACGAACTATGGGATCTCTTGTACGACAGGTACGGAAGTCCTACTGGTATTCAAACTCCAGTTAATCTTCCGCAAAAAGCCAGAATTGGCCAGAATTATCCTAATCCTTTTAGCTTTTCAACAAGCATATCATATTATGTTTCACAAGAAAGCAGAATAATGCTCAGGATTATTAAACCATCAGGAGGCATCGTTTTCCAGAAACAAATCACAAAACAGGTTCAGGGAGAACATCTGTTTGATTTATATTTTGAAAATTTACCAGTTGGTATCTACTTTTATCAGATTCAAATTTGCGACCTACTCTCCGGAGAGGTTTATCAAAAGACTTACAAAATGCAAATTATCAGGTAAGGCAATTCTATGCAACCATGATTTATTTTATCCACCGAATTATCCCGGGGAGTTTATTTCTGACAAAACCATTATAAACCAAAGGTTTAGCCCCAAAACCACTGTAAAACCTGGCCAGATTTCTCAGGTTCGAACCTTCAAAATCAAGTATCAACTTAGAATTGCAATGCTGTTCGATAAAATTATCGATCAGGGCCACCATAGCTCCACTTTTTTTGGCAGTATCATCTGTTGCAGAAAACAGAAAAATATAACGGTCAAATGACTTTAGAAAAAATGCAGCTGCACAATAATCTCCCTTTGTTGTATAAACAGAGTAAGCGCTACCCAAACCCCTGTGCAGGCTTTCTTCCATAATATCCAGTAAGGTAATAAAATGCCGGTCTTTCAGCTTTTTCAGTTCTCCCCCGCGGTTTTCCCTGAACAAACGGATCAGATCTGAAAAGCGGTCATTTTCAACAATTTGTAGTTTATGCTTTTGAGCTTTTTTCAGGTTCCTTTTTGTATTCTCAGAATAAGATTTCCGGATAGCATCTGCATCATGGTCTAATTCAAGATGATAAGTCTTATTCCTAATCGCTTCCCAATCACCCTCCGGCAACTGGTTATTTTCATTCAGTGATATCTGAATATACTTATACTTTCGGGGAAGTGAATCAATAAATTTATTCAGGTCAGCATCCTTCTTTGTTGTAAACAATCCAAGCTGTTGGGTAAAATATGGCTGATACAAATAATAGATCCCAAATTTGCGCTTACCGGTTAGAGGAAAAACTGCCTCGTAGTTGCCTTTTACCAGGGCTTCCCACCCAGGGCAAACACGATCTAAATACCAGGACATAGCATAAATGATGGGGAACTGGCTATTCTCAACTCTTGTATCCCACTTTACCTTGTCAATCTTGCTATGTTTCAGGTGCTTTATCATTTTCAATCATTTAGGTTTCTTATCAATCTTATTATTAATGCGAATCAAGGGTTGAATCGTATTGATTTTGTACAAAATACAAGAAAGTTCAACCCTCTTCAGGGCTGTTTCAAGTGTTTTATTGAATTCCCCGAGCTTCGCACGGGGTTATTAAA
>JAOZKQ010000567.1 GCA_029935275.1 Bacteroidales bacterium
CCTCGATATTGGTGATTTTAATAATATCCATCCTAAAAATAAGCAGGAAGCAGGAAGGCGTCTTGCTTTGATTGCCCTACATAATAATTATGGTTTTAATGAATTGGAGTATTCAGGGCCGGCATATACCCGTGGGCGGGTAGAGAATATCCCATGGATTGAAGATATGAAAGGGATACGGCTTAACTTTGATTATGCTGGTTCAGGTCTGGTGCTTAAAAAGGGAAAGGTGACGGGTTTTAAAGTTGCCGGGAGAGATCAGATTTTCTATAATGGGGATGCAAGAGTTGAAGGAAATTCTGTTGTTGTTTGGAGTGAACATGTTCCAAAGCCTTATGCAGTAAGGTATGCTTTTACTAATACACCTGTGGCTACACTTTTTAATAATGCGGGATTACCAGCCTCTTCTTTTCGTACAGATCAATTTAGAGTATTTACCTCTTCAGCTGAAATAAAAGTCAGTTCCATTTTTAATAATAAGGCAATGGCTTTTAAGATAGAGAATTCAGAGCCTGAGCTACAATTGCGTTATACTCTGGATGGATCTGAGCCAGGCTTAAAGTCACCGGTATATTATAATCCTGTGCTTGTCCGAAAAACTACAAAATTAAAGGTAAGGGCTTTTCACGGAAGTCAGTCAACAGAAATCCAAAAGTCATTTCAAATAGTTGTACATAAAGCATTGAATAAGCCGGTGGAATATAATTCTTCTTATCAAGACAGGTATCCCGGTAATGGGAAAACTACTATGGTTGATGGACTAAAAGGAGATTCCCTGGATATTAGTACCGGGTGGCAGGGCTATGAAGGGAATGACCTGGATTTAATTATTGATCTTGAGAAAGACCAAAGCATTTCTTCTGTTTCTATAGGGTTTCTTCAGCAGCAGGACTCATGGATATTCTTTCCTGAATGGCTTGAGTTTTTTTATTCTGAGGATGGAGAAACATTTCTGCCACTGTTAAAAATTGAAAATAATATCTCTCCATTAAAAGAAGGAAGTTTTGTTAAATATTTTTCCACAGTTGACCTGAATATAAAAGCCCGGTATATAAAAGTATTTGCCAGGAACATTGGAGTATGTCCTCCTGAACATGTAGGATCCGGAAGTAAAGCATGGATCTTTGCAGATGAAGTTATTGTTAAGTAAAAATAAGTTTTTAGATATAATATCATATTGAAATCAGTATTGAAAATAGTTATTGCAGGGTTTATTATTTTGTTGGCATATGCCTGTACAAAGGATGAGGTTCCCGAAGATCCTGGCCTGCCGGATGGTGATTATAAACTGATTGCTTATGTTCCCGGTTGGGGTGATATTGACTTTACGGAAATTCAGGCACATAAATTAAGCCATATAAATTATGCTTTTGCAAATATCCAAAATGGGCTGATTCATCTTGAAGAAGAAAAGGATTCTTTGCTCATCTCCCAATTGGTTGAATTAAAAGATAAGAATCCTGAGTTAAGGGTTTTAATCTCAGTGGGGGGGGCAGAATGGTCCACTTATTTTTCTGATGTGGCATTAACAGCCTCCTCCAGGGAATTGTTTTCTTCCAGTGTGGTTAACTTAATTGTTAAGCATAAACTTGATGGAGTGGATATTGATTGGGAATTCCCCGGCTGGGAAGGTCCTGGAAATATTTTCAGACCAGAAGATAAACTGAACTATACCTATTTACTTTATGAATTACGAAAACAATTGAACGAACAGAGCAAGTTGGATAACCGGTGGCAGGAAAGTCCATACCTGCTAACCATTGCTTCGGGTTCATCGCAATGGTATCTGAACTTTGTTGAAATGAATAAGATTATACCTGTTTTGGATTTTATAAATATTATGACTTATGATTTTAAAGGTGGATGGAGCTTAACAACTGGCCATCATACCAATTTGTATCCATCGGCTTCTGATCCGGGAGCAGGGCAAAGTGCCTCTACGGCTGTTCAGTTATTTCTTTCTAACGGAGTGCCGCGGGAAAAAATG
>JAOZKQ010000113.1 GCA_029935275.1 Bacteroidales bacterium
TACCTGGTTTTAATGCATGGTTTGCATTATCACATTCAATGTAAACCTGGGCAGAACGGGTTTTTTCATCCAGAATATCACTGATATGATAAATCTTTCCTTTTATTTCTTGGCCTGGAAGAGCATGTGCGGTAATTTCTATTTTTTCGGATTCATGGATATTGCTTATATCCTTTTCCTTTACATGCCCTACTATCCAGACTTTACTTAATTCAGCAACAATGGTAACCGGGTTTGCATCTTCTTTTAGATATTGTCCAATAATTATATTATTTGATATAATATCCCCGGCAATTGGAGACCTTACAATTAAAGGCTGACCCAGTACAAGGCCTTCAGGATCGACTTTGAATACTTTCAGGCTGGCTGTTACATTCTCAAAGTCACGTTTATGTAACTCAAAATTTACTTCTGCCTCTTCCAGGTCTTTTTGAATACCAACCCCGTTATTAAAAAGATCCTGTTGTCGTTTTAAATTTTTTTCTGCCAGCTGCATCTCTTGTTTGGCCTGGTAATAAAGTTTTCCTACTTCAAAAAATGAACGGGAACTTAACTCAAAAATAGGTTCATCCACAGCCACATGCTGACCTAATCTTACAAAAGATTTTGTAATACGTCCTGCAAAAGGGGCTGCTATTTCGGCATAGTTGGTTGGTATGGCCTGAACAATCCCAAAGGTTGAGACTTCAACACTATAGGGCTCAGAAGTGATTTTTTCTATTTTTATTTTCGAAATTAAATATGAATTTGTAGCAAGTACAATCGTATCTCCCTTTATAAGAAGATTATCTTGCTTTTGTGTTTTATCTTTTGTGCTACAAGCATGTAAAATAAAAATAATGGCAAGAAATATGTATTTTTTCATGGAATTCTTTTTGAAATCAATAATATAATCAGCCCGGATGGCTAAGGTGCAAATGAGTGAATATAATGAAGATTAATATACTGTTTATTAGCGTAATATCTTAAATATATGCAATTGGTGGGGCACGAAGATTATATCCTTTTTGGATGGGGCAGGAGAAGAGGGGTTTTATAGCAGGAATTTGATAGCTGCTTAATAATACTAAAATTAAATTTGATATGAAATATCCGGTTGCCATGGCAGTTAAGAAATGGCTAATTGATTGAATTAGAATTAATTCTTTGTCAGTGTGAGTATGTTTGACAGGTATCCCATGAGCATCTGTTTGTTTAAAGTGCACATGAGAATGAGAAATGCTTATGTTATTAATGAAGTGTGAATGAGTGAATAATGTGATATTGACAAAATATCCAATAAACAACATTAAAAGAAAATAGTTCAGAAATAACCTTGTCTTTGTTTTCAAATTATCCTTTTGAGTATATCAATATCAATTACATACCACAACGACAAAAATACAATTAAGTTTTTAATTTGGTAATATTTTCATTACAAATCTAATTTTTATAAATTTTCTATCTTTATTCAGGAGAAATATACTCAAATTTGTAAACACTTAACTATTGAAACTGAAAATTATGAAACTTAAACATTTCGCATTAATATTCTTAACTATTGCGGTAATAAGCAGTTGTACTAGCCAGAATTCTACAGATAAAGATTATGCTTCTTTGGTTGATCCCTTTATCGGGACCATTGGAAGTGGAAATACATTTATGGGCCCTGTATTACCTTATGGAATGGTTCAGCTTGGCCCATACCTGAGGTACTCAGAAGGTAATAATTCAGGAACTATTTACGGTTTTAGCCATACGCATGTAAGCGGGATGGCTGGTGGAGGTAATGGAGTCCCGGGAAATATTATGTTTATGCCGATGGTAGAGAATGACAAGTCCTCTTCCGACAGTAAAAATGTGTATCAATCTGCATTTTCTCATAGCAATGAAGTCGCATCCCCGGGCTATTACAAAGTGATTCTGGATGACTTTAATATTACAGCTGAACTGACCTCAACACTTAGAACTGGCCTTCACAAATATACCTTCCCGGAAACAAACAAGGCAAGTGTAGTTATGAAACTTGGTAAGGGTTCATTAAGCATTAATGATGGTGAGATATCAGGGAATGAGAACGGGACATATTTTGTTGCAAAATTTTCTAAAAAGCTTAATGGTTTTGAATTTTTAAATAATGACAAGAAAGTAAATGACTCAAAATCGATAGAAGGCGAAAATATAAAGGGTATTTTCAGGTTTGAGACAAAAAATAATGAGCCTGTATTTCTCAAAGTCGGTATATCTATGGTTAGCGTTGAAGGTGCAAGAAATAATCTTGTTAAAGAGTTGCCCGGCTGGGACTTTGACCTGGTCAGGGAAAATGCAAAATCAGCATGGAACAAAGAATTAGGGAAAATTCATGTGGAAGGGGGAACAAAAACTGAACAGGTGATTTTTTATACAGCACTTTATCATTCACTTATTCACCCCAATATTTATATGGATGTTGATAAGAAGTTCCGTAGTACAAATGGGAATGTCTATACGGCCACTGACTTCGATAACTATACTAATTTTTCGTTATGGGACACTTTCCGGGCCTTACATCCATTATATACAATTATAAACAGGGAGAGAACAGCCCAATTCATCCGTTCATTCCTGGAGCGTTATGAGCATAACGGACGAATGTTAATTATGGAGTTTAAGGGAGTGGAAGGAGAACAGCCACCTATGATTGGATATCATTCACTATCAGTACTTGCTGATGCTTATGTGAAAGGAATAAGGGATTACGATGTTCCAAAAGCATATGAGGCCATGAAAAAGCTGGCGGATGATAAAGACAGGAAAGGAAAAGAGCTGTATCTGGACTATGGATTTATTCCATACGACCTTAAGGGCCAGGGTGTATCCCGAACATTAGAATATAGTTATGATGACTGGTGTGTAACCTGCCTTGCAAAGGATTTTAATGATGAAGATCTTCTGTATTATAGTCAGCGTGGAGATTTTTACAAGAATTTGTTTTCAGAAAAAGTAAATTTTATGATAGGGAGAAAAAGTAATTTCCAGTTTATTTCTGATTTTGACCCTATGGAAACAACAGGACATTATACAGAAGCCAATGCTTATCAATATTCCACTTTTGTTCCACAGGATATTGAGGGTCTCATTGAGTTAATGGGAGGGGATAAGGTTTTTGAAAGCTGGCTGGATGATTGTTTTACGATACAGACTGATTTTTCCAAGATCAATGTTCGGGATGTTACCGGGCTCATCGGGCAATATGCACATGGCAATGAACCAAGTCATAATATTGCCTATTTATATAATTATGTGGGAACACCATGGAAAACCCAGAAAATGGTACGACAGATTCTTTCAACTCTTTATACCGATACGCCTGAGGGAATTGATGGTAATGAAGACTGCGGACAAATGTCGGCCTGGTATGTTATGAGTGCAATGGGGATTTATTCAGTAACTCCCGGAATGGATTATTATGTAATTGGCAGCCCTGTTTTTGAAAAAGTTATAATAAATCTCGAAAACGGGAATAAATTTGAGATTCTCGCTAAGAACAATAGTGGAGATAATGTATATATACAGTCTGCCAAATTGAATTCTAAACCTTATTCAAAAACTTTAATAAAACATAATGATATAATGAATGGTGGCAGAATAGTTTTTGAAATGGGAAGTAAACCAAATGAAGAATGGGGAGTGAAAAAAGAAGACCGGCCTTACTCTTTAAAAGCTAAGTTTAGATATGCCAAAACTCCCAAAATTGATTTTTCAGATATATTGTTCCTGGATAGCAGGACAATAAGCCTATCAGGGCTAGAGCCGGGAGCTAAAATTTATTATACACTGGATGGAACGGAGCCAACAGAAAAGTCAACGCGCTACACAAAACCAATTATCATTACAAAGACATCGGTACTAAAGACCAGAAGTTATGTAGAAGGTATTTTCCCGGCTTATCCGCTAACTGTCCATTTCAGAAAGATTGATATGCTAGAAGCAGTAAATATATCAGGTCTTGAGCTAGGGGTGAAGTACCTGTACAGGGAAGGAAGGGGTGTAATGAGTGCCCGTGACCAGGAAGCTGCACCAGTTCTGGATACAGGTGTTTTAAAGACTTTTAATGTTGATGCTATTAAAGATGACAGACCATTCGGATATAATTTGTCAGGATATTTAAAAGTTCCGGAAACCGGTGTTTATAAATTCTCATTAGAGGCAAATGACGGTGCTATTTTATACCTTAATGGCAAAGAGATTATTGATAATGATGGTGGCCACAGGGCTCAGAGATTAGATTCTAAAATCGGACTTAAAAAAGGCTGGCATCCTATTAAAGTGGAATATTTCCAGCAGGGACTGGCCAAAAGTCTTATTGTAATCTGGGAGGGGCCTGGTGTTGAGAGCCAGGAGATTTCAAAGAATGTGCTTTTTCATAAAAAGTAAAGTATAAAATATGCAATTCAATAAATTTAAACAGGCAACATTATGGATCTTTTTGAGTGTCATACTAAGCAATTGCACTGATCCTGATTCAGGTCTTAACAATTATACTTCATTAGTTGATCCTTTTATAGGAACAGGAGAGCATGGTCATACATATCCGGGAGCAACTATGCCCTTTGGGATGGTTCAGCTTAGTCCTGATACACGAGAGCCAAATTGGGACGGTTCCTCCGGTTACCACTATTCTGATAAAACAATCATGGGTTTTTCGCATACTCACCTGAGTGGAACCGGGGAACCTGAATTCTGTGATGTTTTACTTATGCCGACAGTTGGGGATATTCAAATGATGGTGGGAGAGGAGGCTAACAGCTCTACAGGTTATCGTTCAAAATTTAATCATGATAATGAACAGGCATCTCCCGGGTTTTATAAAGTTCTTCTCGATGATTATAATGTTAGCGTTGAATTAACATCTACAAAACGAAGTGGCTTTCATAAATATACATTTCCTGAATCTGATAATTCAAATATTATCATTGATTTGAAACATCGTAGCAAAATAATTGAATCAAACATACATATTGTTAATGATACTGTTATAACAGGACTTACACTTTCAACTGGATGGGCAGTTGATCAGCATATCTATTTTTATGCAAAATTTTCAAAACCATTTCAAAACACAGGAATTGCCATCAATGATACCCTGGTTGATAAGATTGACAAGGCAGAAGGAAAGAACATTAAGGGCTTTGTTAGTTTTCACACCAAAAAGAATGAACAAATATTGGTGAAAGTTGGAATATCTGCTGTTAGTGTGGAAGGAGCACGTATGAATCTTGAGGCTGAAAATTCAGGGTGGAATTTCACTGAAATAAGGACCAGGGCCAAAAATGCATGGAATAAGCATCTTTCCATGATAGAAGTAGAAGGAGGAACAGAAAAACAAGCTCGTATTTTCTACACTTCAATGTATCACTCTGCCCTTGCCCCAAACCTTTTCATGGATGTTGACAGCAGTTTTCGTGGTGTTGATAAAAAGGTTCATAAAGCAAATAACTTTACAAATTACACTGTATATTCTTTGTGGGATGTTTTTAGAACACAATTGCCACTCTATACAATACTTTCACCGTCAAAAATGAATGACTGGATAAAGACAGCCATTGAAATGTATAGAATTAGCGGAAGGCTTCCGCGGTGGGAAATTCAAGGACACCTTTCAGGTCATATGATTGGCAATCACTCACTTCCTTTAATTCTGGATGCATATAATAAAGGAATTAGTGATTATGATGTTGAGTTGGCATACGAGGGAATGAGAAAATCGATGGAGGATATCTCATATTATAATAATTTGGGCTTTATTCCTGCTGATATTGAAAAAACCGGTGGTTCAGTAGCAATTGTGATGGAGTATGCATACAATGATTGGTGCGTAGCTGAGATGGCAAAAATTTTGGATAAGAATGATGATTATCTTCTTTACCAGCAGCGTGCACAGTTTTATAAAAATATGTTCGATACAGTATCCGGGTTTATGCGCCCTAAGAATAAAGATTATACCTGGGTTACACCATTTGATCCGGCAGAGCCAAGCGGGCATTACGTAGAGGGGAATGCGTTTCAATACTCTGCTTTTGTTCCTCATGATGTAAATGGATTAATAAATTTAATGGGTGGGGATGAAATGTTCATTAAATGGCTTGATACGCTTTTTACACATAAAAGTGAGTTTGATAGAAATGTGGTTGATGCCGGTGGTCTTATCGGACAATATGCACACGGAAACGAGCCCAGTCATCAAATTGCTTATTTATATAACTATGCCGGAGCGGCACCAAAAACTCAAAAATATGTTAGGGAAATTCTCAATACACTCTATGATGACACCCCTGAAGGACTAAGTGGAAATGAGGATTGTGGACAAATATCTGCCTGGTATATAATTAGTGCGATGGGGTTTTATCCGGTTCTCCCGGGTGAGCCAATTTATGCAATTGGAAGTCCGATATTTGAAAAGATTACAATCAATCTTGAAAATGGAAAGAAGTTCGTAGTTCGTGCGAAAAATGTATCTGATAAAAATAAATATATTCAATCAGCCAGGCTCAATGGGAAATCATATACAAAATCATGGTTTGATCATAAGGATATAATGAATGGCTCCGAATTAATATTTGAGATGGGTGAGAATCCAAACTATGACTGGGGAACATCAAAAGAAGACAGACCTGCTACAAAAGAGTTCATCCCGGTTGTTGTTATGCCTTATTATAAAATCAGGGAAAATTACTTTTTTAATAAAGCAACAATATCACTTGGCAGTGAAACTGAAAATGCAAAGATATATTATACTACAGATGGGAGTGAACCTTCAG
>JAOZKQ010000568.1 GCA_029935275.1 Bacteroidales bacterium
AGGGCTGTTTCAAGTGTTTTATTGAATTCCCCGAGCTTCGCACGGGGTTATTAAAGTTAATGTCCTTCAGACATTTTATCCGCCAGATGGTGGACTAAACAATAATAACCGTGGGTGAAACCCACAGAAATATAAAAAGAGCCCCTAAGTGGGTTCAACTCTTGATTCGCATTATTAACACAACAATAAAATCATTTCATAATTTCAGACCAAAGACTTTGATCCTTCAGCTAACATTTCTTCAAAAACATTTTGCCACCCCTTCCATTCCCTCTCCTCACACAAAGAAGAGTTATGCCACAATGGAATAAAAGTACCCCCGGCTTTTTTAACCTTATTTATATATTCTTTTATCAAACTTAAAGCCTGTTCAGGTTGAAGCTGCATTTTTTCATTTAAACAAGTATCCATTAATATAAATGGGAATATCCTTAACTCTGTTTCCTTTTCTTCTCCCAGATCATAGAAATAATGAGGTGATGCAGTACCTGCCCTGAAACCCGGCATTTCAGGATATCCCATGGAATAATCCTCTTTCACTCCAAGTTTTAACAAATTCCGATAGGTTTTAGGAAAGCGTAGCTTTATGTAATGCTGTCTGCTTTTTTCAGGCAAATTCCCCTTTAAGCTTTTATAAACACCCAACTCCCAATCCAGCTCATTAAACTGATCTGAACGGAACGAAGGATGAATACCAATATCAGCAAACGAATCTACTTCTTTAACAAGCTTTTGCATTGCAGGATGTTTCCCCGGCAAATTCTTATCATACTTTCCATACTTTCCTACCTGGATAAACAATATTGGACGAACATCATATTTTTTATGGAGATCTTTCAAATAAGTAAAAGTATCATAAGGGTCCTTTCTGGTTTTCAGTAGTGTCCCCAACCTTCTCTGAAGATCATTCATGTCACCACGAAATAGAAATTTAATCCCTCCTCCAAGATTCCTTAGCAAACCCTTATTAAGATATGCCCAGGCCTGATCAACATCCAGGCTTGACATAAAAGAGAATGCCGGTTTACCAATGACCAGATCCGAATATTGTATTTTCAGAATTTGTCCAAATTTCCTAACCCATATATCTACCACCGGTATTTCCAAAAAACCTTGCTTATAAGCCACACTTTCTTTCGCAGGAAAGCGCCCATGTATGTCAGGCTCAAAAGGCAGATATTCTTCAAAACGGGAAAGCAAATAAAAGCTGGCTGAAAAAAGGTCAAATGGGAGGTCAGGTGCTGATCCTGTATAAAAAAGTACAGGAAGATCCTTCCATTTTCCCGGCTTAAGCTCAACCGGCCTCAGTCCTGATTCCGTAATAAAAGACTGTTGCTGGATCCATACACCTTTGCCTAAAGGATAAGGCGAGTAATTTATTACCGGTCCTTCAAAACTGAGAAAAGCATCTTTTTCATCAGTAATTAGAAAGTCCAGCTGAAGTAAATTAGTAAATACAAAATTAAAGATGTATTTAATTCTTGGGTTAATCTCAGGAGTAAATATAAGGAGCTTAGTCATTTTGGAAAATCCAGGTTCCTCAAAAATATAAAATCATTTTTATTTATGCTTCTTTTTATTTGATTTTAAGCTGAATCAAAAGTCCAGTTTCACCAGAGTAATACCATGACCTCCACGGTCAGGGTGCTCATCATGAAATGAACTAACAACATCCACAGACCCCAAAAATTCCCTGATCAATTGCCGCAATATACCATTTCCTTTTCCATGCAATATACTCAGGTCTTTTGTATCGGTAACAATGGCCTCATCGATAAAATCCTGCACAATCCCCATGGCTTCTTCTGCCCTTTTACCACGTACATCCAGGTAAGAATTAAATTGCAATTTCCGTTTTTGCACCTCTTCCAAATATGAATTTACAGGCCTTTTGGTCTCACTGCTACGGTCACGAAACTCTGAACGACTCAATCGCTGTATTTTTTCAGCAGGCAATAATGTGATCATATTTCCAAA
>JAOZKQ010000569.1 GCA_029935275.1 Bacteroidales bacterium
GTACCATTTTTACAAAATGGCCTGCTCCATCGCTTCCAACCCAGTCAGCACAGGCAGAACCATCTTCCACTTTTGCACTGATACTCTGGAAAATATCTTTGACATAAGGCCATGCTTTATCAGAACCTCCCGGCATCATTGATGGTCCCAGAAGGGCACCTTCCTCACCACCGGAAACCCCGGTTCCTATATATAAGAGGCCTTTACTTTCAACATACTTAGTCCGGCGGATTGTGTCCGGGAAGTGGGAGTTCCCTCCATCTATGATGATGTCTCCTTCTTCAAGAAAAGGAATGATCTGGTCAATAAAATCATCTACCGGTTTGCCGGCTTTTACCAGTAACATTACTTTTCTTGGACGCTCCAGTGAGTTAATGAAATCCTGTAAAGTATGAGCTCCAATGAAGTTCTTTCCTTTACCACGACCATTCAAAAAATGATCAACCTTTTTTGTTGTACGGTTATAAACGGCAACGGTATAACCTTTACTTTCCATGTTTAAGACCAGATTCTCTCCCATTACGGCCAGTCCAATCAAGCCAATGTCTGCTTTTTGCTTCATTTGTATAAATTTTTTATGTTAATAATTTCTTAAATCCAAGTTTCATTAATTTTTTATATATGTTTTCATTTCCCGACTTTAATTTAATCTGATAAGCAGGGAATTCCCTTCGGACAGGATAGTTCCCTCTTAGTTTCTCAAAATCCGATAAGTTTGTACGTAAATTAGTATCATCCCTTTCAATCGGATATGTGTAATAAATTGCTGTTTCTAATATTTCCTGCATTGAAAGGTCAGAGTCATTGATTTTGATTAACGGGTTTTCAGGCTCGGGAAGATTCTCAGGTGACCAGTTTCTTAGAGGGAAACCAAAGAAATTGGAAAAGGCATTTACCGACATGGTTGTGCCATTTGCTTTGCCATCTATTGAATAACCTGCTATGTGTGGTGTAACGATATCAAGCATTGCTACGAGATCCTGATCAATCTGAGGTTCGTTATTCCACACATCCAGTACGGCACCTGATACTTTCTTGGTCTGGATAGCCTTTTTAAAGGCCTCTCCATCTACAACAGGCCCTCTGGAACTGTTAATCAGGATAGGTGTTTTTTTCAGGGAGTTAAAAAAGTCAGTATTTACCATTTCCAATGTCCTGTCCAGTCCTTCTTTATTAAGAGGAACATGAAAAGTAATGATATTGGCTGTTTCCTTAATTTCTTCCAGTGAAACAAATGCACCTTTTCCTTCTTTTCTTTCACGGGGAGGGTCATTAAGTAGTACTTTAAATCCTAAAATCTCAGCCATTTGTGCAACTTTGGAGCCTACATTTCCCACTCCTACTATTCCTAATGTTTTTTCTCCGAATCTGAAGCCTTTTTTTCGGGCAAGATAAACCAGACTGGCTGCAATATATTGCATAACCGAAGAAGAATTACAACCCGGGGCATTGGTCCATTGAATACCATTATCGGCCAACCACACCGTGTCAATATGATCAAACCCTATTGTTGCAGTAGCTACAAGCTCAACCGGAGTATTTTCCAAAAGCTCTTTTGTGACTTTTGTGCGGGTACGGGTTATGAGTCCTTCAGCATTTTTTAGGGTATGCCGGTTAATTTCAGCACCCGGAAAATATTCTACCTTAGCATAAGGTTCTAATACACCCCTGAGAAATGGAATCTTATCGTCTGCAACTATCCGTATGTCCTTTTTTTGTATCATCTGGTTCTTCAATTCTCCGGTTTAATTAGAGTTTGTCTATAATATCGGGATATTATTAAATTGCGTTCCATATTATTTTTTTATTTTCAATTTAGCTTTCTTACATGGAACGCTAATTTGCTGTTCGTCACCATTCCCGGGGCTTCACCCCGGCTAATGGTTTCGCCCACTTCGGGGCTGTGTTGTCCCTGTTAATTAAAACTATCGACTTTATGGACGGACACTAATTAGCTTTAATGCTTATTA
>JAOZKQ010000570.1 GCA_029935275.1 Bacteroidales bacterium
AATCTCAATAGTAAACAGATACTAAATACATTTACTCAACCGGTGGCAGAATAAAAAAAGGAGAGGATTCTATATTGCTATCATGCTTTTTCCTGTCCCTTATAAAAAAATCATATGAGATGGTATCGTAAGGAAATGAAAAATATAAAAAATCTACCTTAATTATGCCTTTTACTGTGGGGTCCTGGCTTTCCGGTTTAATATAAGGGATACGGTAATTCAGAGGTTGTTTAAGCTCAGGCTTAGTTATCTCACCATCTATTACTGCGAATAAGGTGAAAAACATATTATAGTAAAGTGTGTCATCCGGGCCTATGCTGTCATCTGGTTGCATTAAGCCTATATCTCCGTCACCATCTACAAATTCGAAAGAGATTTGGCCAACAAGTCCTTTGTTACCCAGGAGGTCAGTTGTATCATCTAATATAAAATCTTTATACTTGATCTCCGGAATAATCGAGTAATTTTGAGTTTTCCTACAGGAAAAATGCAAGATTAGTATAACTAGGAAAAGTGTTAATATGGTAGTCCATCTTTTCATACAGGTCAAATTTACAATTTATCCTATTAAAGCCCGCAAAAATCATACCTACTTTTTTCTAAAGAAAATAAGAATCGGAACACCTGTAAAATTAAAGTGTTCCCTTATTCTGTTTTCGATATATCTTTTATATGGTTCTTTTACATGCTCAGGGTAATTACAGAAAAGTGCAAAAGATGGTGAATGAGTAGGTAACTGTGTTACATATTTTACTTTTATTTCATGTCCCCTGAAGCTGGGTGGGTGATGCGCTTTTACAGCTTCCAGCAGGATCTCATTTAATTTAGAGGTTGGTATCTTTTGGAGCCTGTTTTTATATACCTGCATGGCTGTTTCCAGAACCTTTTGAAGCCTAAGTTTAGTCAGTGCTGAAGTGAAGATAATAGGTACATCCTGAAAGGGCGCTATTTTTTCACGTATCTTATCTTCCATTTGTTTTGCGGTGTAGGTCTCCTTTTCAACCAGGTCCCATTTATTTACCAGAATAACTGCACCCTTCCGGTTTTTGTGGATCAGGTTCAGGATATTAAGGTCCTGGGATTCAAATCCTTCCTGGGCATCGATCAGCAACAGACAAACATCAGCATTCTCGATTGCCCTTATGGCTCTCATTACAGAGTAAAATTCAAGGTCTTCCCTCACCTTGCCTTTCTTACGCAGACCTGCAGTATCAACCAGGTAAAAGTCATGGTTGAACTTATTATACCGTGTATAAATGGTATCTCTTGTAGTTCCTGAAAGTGGTGTTACTATATTTCTTTCCTGGTCAAGTAGTGCATTAACAAGGGATGATTTCCCAACATTGGGCCTTCCAACAATGGCAAGGCGTGGTAATTCTAATTCTTCCTCAATGTTTGCTTCAGGTAATTCTTCAACAATTATATCTAATAAATCTCCGGTGCCGCTACCATTTATGGAAGAAATTGTATATATATCACCAAGCCCTAATTTGAAAAATATGTTGGCATCATATTGTCGGTCATTGCTATCCACTTTATTGACAACTACCATCACTTTTTTATCAGTTTTGCGCAAGATTCTTGCCAGGGCTTCATCGGGGTCCGTTATGCCCGTTTCAACATCTACCATGAAAAGAATAATATCTGCTTCATCTATTGCAGTGATTACCTGCTTTTTAATTTCACCCTCAAAAATGTCATCAGACTTACTAAGATATCCGCCGGTATCAATGACCATGAATTCATGTCCATTCCAATCCGACCTACCATAATGCCTGTCACGTGTAACCCCGCTTTTCCCGTCAACAATAGCTTTCCGGCTACGGGTCAGCCTGTTAAATAAGGTGGATTTGCCAACGTTTGGCCGTCCTACAATTGCAATAATATTTCCCATTCTAGTTGTTTTATTCTAAGATGTACTGATTTTATTATTTGTCAATCATGCTTTTTAAGCTAATAATCCTGTAGGG
>JAOZKQ010000571.1 GCA_029935275.1 Bacteroidales bacterium
ACGCTCAAATCCCCTGTATATATAGCTAGTCTTTCTCATTGTAGTTTTCGTATTTGTTATTATTTTTTTATAATTCTTAGTGATGCATGCACAATCACGCCTAAAAAAGCCAGAATGATTATGCCAATTCCTGAGAAATCAAGAAATTTGTTTCTATCTCTGCCCGGTAAATAAAAGTCGGTCAGCTCACTTAAGCGGCTATCCCTGGAATGACAATTGATGCATTGAAGGGATTCTTCTCTTGGTGCTACCATGTGATTAACCGGCCAGTACATGCTTGTAGGCACAAAAGCATATTTGCCACTATAGGGAAGATCCATACTCTTCATACCTGTTTCTGCGGCCTTATTCCAATCATAATTTCCCCAGTAGGCTGTACTATCTTTTCCAAACAAATGAGGCGATATTAAGGTACTGTTAACCGGGTCATATATTTGCCTGGCTTTATAAACTTTCACAGGAATAATTTTTGAATTCTTATCGTCATAACTTCCTAATAAGGTGTTTAGTTCGATACTATTGGTAGTATCAACCTTATCACCCATAACATAATGTCGGGCTGTTCCGTTAAACCAGAGGTACTCAGGCACAACATTTTTATCCCAGACAAAAGTTCCTTTCATGGAATGATAGCTTATATTACCATCTTCGTCTTTTTCTACTATGTTACTGCCATCAGGATTGAGTTTCCCTGCCGTTGACCAGTCCCAGTACATCTTGGTTGCACTTACTTTTGCGTAGCTTGGTATATGACAAGTTTGACATGCAACTTTATTGTTGTGATGATTCAAATATTTATTCTTATGAGGTTGGCTGGTATGGCATTGTTCACAGGAAATTCTATTGGAGTCTATGGATGCTATTGAATAAAGGTTACCAGGGATATTGTGCCTGTCACCTTTATGGCAATCAACACATTGCATATCTGCGCCATCTATACCCATGTGCACATCCACTTTTTTGGTTGTATGGTTTAGTTCAACAGCAAGATCTCCATGCTTTACATTATTCCCACCTCCTCCAAAATAATGGCAGCTGCCACAGTTTTCCCGTGTAGGATTCCCTACATTTTGGGCAATTTTTACGTAATCAGGTGCATGGAAAGTTTTTCCACCAAAGACCTTTGGCTCAGTAACAGGATAGCCTGCTCCAGCAGGAAATTTCTTGTAAGTGCCTGTCTGGTCATGGCAAACAATACAATCAATATTTTTACTGTCGGTGAAATCAAATTTATGATCTTTCCAGCCATAACCGGCATGACAACTGGTACACCGGGGCTCATTGGATGAAAGTCCAATACAGAAATTATTAATAATATCTTTCTTCCCGAGTTGTATTGTATTTCCTGCATCGGTAACATAATCCTGTGACCAACTCCAGTGTGAAGTTTTCATAAATTCATGACCTGTGAGGTTATGGCAGGCCATGCATGCTTCAGTCACTTGCTCAGGTGAGGTGAAATCCTGCTGCAATATCCTGAATTTACTATGATCAACCCGGGGAATAGTGTCTTTTGTAAAGTTCACTAATTTCACTGATTCACTTTTCTCCAGGCTTTTCATTTTATTCACATATTTATACCCTATGACCCAGGGGAGCATAATGGCAATGAATAAAATCAACAATTTTAAAAAATTATTTTGTGATTTTTTAACTGTTAACATTTTCTCTGGTATTTAATATTTGTACTTAAAGAAAGCTATTTAGAGTGCGTCTATAAACTTGGTGTCTGATTCAGAAAGTTCGCTATTGAGGCTTGTGACAAGTTTAACGAAGATAGCGGACTTTATGGACAGACACTATTTATAGTTTTCCGGCTTTAAAGGCGGTATAGGCCTCTTTTACGGTCATTTCTCCCGCACCCAAACTTATTTTGACCCCTGTTTTTTCCAGAATACTTGCGGCATTTCCTCCTGGTCCATTACCTGTAATCAGAATATCCGGATTGAATTCAAATA
>JAOZKQ010000572.1 GCA_029935275.1 Bacteroidales bacterium
TTTATTTATTTTACTGATACCGGTTCGTTCCTGTAGGTCCAAAATAAGTTTTTCCCTGTTCTCTGATTTTATCAGGTCAATATTTTCATAAATAATGATTTTAGAAGTTTCATGCTTAAGCAACCATACTTTTTCAAGTCCTACAGTAATTCCAAGTATGATTATGTTAGCAATTGCTATTTCCAGGTAACTTACTGCATGGCCGGTTAAAGCATTAATTACCGATACTCCAATGACCATGAACAGATAGGTCATTTCCTTTATTGGTATTTGCCTGGTCCTGTACCTGATGATTCCAAAAATAGCGAAAAGCCCGAGTGCAAAGCCAAGTTGCAATTTTACACTTTCAAGTAAAAAGCAAAGCAAAAATACAACCGAACCAATAATGATATAACTAAAAAGATAATCTTTTCTTTTGGTATTACCATAATACAACCAGCGTACCAGAAGCATAATAACTGCCATATTAAAAGCAAATCTTAAGAGTAAATCCAGGTAGGCTGGTATATTACTGATAGTTATTGCTTCATTCTGAATAAGAAAAGGTATGTTTAAGAGCATTTTTTTGTATTTTATGAATTTTAAGTATTTTTGGTTTAAGAGCGCCGGATTTTTTAGTACAAGTATTTGTTAAAGCCACGCCCATACAATATTTACTAAAACCGCCGGCATTTATTTTGTGTTTTTTTAATGTTTTTTGTATCCCGTTTTTCGAATTTATTTTATCACTTTTAATTTCAATAATAATAATATTTGAGAGGCTTTCCGTTTTTTGATCATTAACAAGTTCTTTAAACTCAATGCCAAAATCAATGGTCACCCTCTGAGTAAAATACTTATCCACCAGGGTGATTCTGCGAAATTTTGTTTTTAATACCGGTTTTAAGCTTTCTGCAGTATATGGCAATCGCTTTGAAATTAAAGGGTTTGATAAAGTAGTAGTTTTTTTCCCGGGAAAAGCTTCTTCTTCTCTCCATTTAAAAGTTTTTCCTTTGTTGTTTTTAAACTTAACTTCAATAAAGGACAAACCCGAATCATTATATCGTCTATGTCTTATTTTGTATCGGTTCCTTTTCCCCCTGATGTGGTCAATGTACATTTTGGTTTCAGGCGTATCGTAATAGATGGTTGAATAACTGAAGCACCTTTTATTTTCCATTTCAAGCATGAAATAGTCCTTATCAATATCCCTGAGTAAAGAGTCAAGTTGATTCTCATGTAAAACAAACTTAGTATCTACCCTGTGGTAAAATGCTACCTTATCCATTTCTTTTAAAGAAATAGGGGAGAATCCGGTAAAATTGTCTTTAAGAATAGAATTCATTTAATCTTTTGCAATAAAAATATCTCCTACATTAACAATTTGTTCTTGCTCTTCAATATGGGCATTCCTTATGATCCCAATGTTTTCTGTTCCCCCATTGGTGTCTTCTGAATAAACCAGGAGGCTATAGTTACCTTTAATCAGGTTGGTAATTGCAAAGCTTCCATCGTTAAGGGTACGAATCCGTTCAATATATTCAGGGTTATCTTCATAACGCAGGTAAACAGGTAGTTCCTGTGCTCTGGTTGTGTCAATAATATAGTAAAAGTCTTTTGAGTAATTTACTTGTAATACTCTTCCTTCAATTCTTGCATTTCCATCATCAATATCAAGTGTTTTATAGATTACCAATTCTCCAAGGTCAAATATCTCATCATTTGAATTGAGGCTTACTTTCCTTTCAATATGGATCTCCCCTGATGGAGAACCTGTAAGAGAGTCATCGGAATAGACAAAGATTTTGTAATCGCCTTTACTCAGATACGGAAAGCTGAATAATCCATTATAAGATGTTTCTACATTATCTGAATTGGTTTCCCCATCCCCATAAATGATATAAACATTTTCATCGGCAGCGGGATAGCTTGCCTGAAATACCCTGAATTGGGCATCATATGATTTAACGGTAAC
>JAOZKQ010000573.1 GCA_029935275.1 Bacteroidales bacterium
AGATTAGTGTTGCACTTAGAACTCCTCTTGCTGTTTTAAGCAAATCTGCCCAAATAAAAATGAAAAATAATAATAAATTAGGAACAACGGCCAGACTAAGGATTTTTGTCAGCACATGGGTTGATTCCAGGTAATTAAAATATTCCACCATATTTCGCTCCCCGGAAAGATTCAGGTAAATCAGAAAATAAGTAATGACAGGTGCAAGCATCCCTGGGACCATGCCGAAAACAATTTTATTCCATTTCTCCTTCACTTTAAAATTATCGAAAAGTTTCATTATTAAATTATTCTCTAATCAAAGTTGATTTGTTACATGACAAAAATACTATATCTAAAATGTCCGCTTCTCCAATTCCTGAATATAATCAAAACAGGTATAATCAACACGTATTGGCACAATTGATGCATAATTATTTTTCAAAGCCCACTCGTCCGTATCTTTAGCATCCGGTTCATTGTTGTTAAAGTAACCGGTAAGCCAATAATAATCTCTGTTAAAAGGATCCGTTCTCTTAACAAATTCCTCCTTCCAAAATCCCTTTGTCTGCCTGCAAACTTTAATTCCTTTCAATGAGCCTTTACTTACAACCGGAATATTCACATTCAAACATATATCTGTCGGAATACCATTTTTCATAACCTCCTTTATGACCCTTCTGCTGATATCTTTAGCAAGGGTAAAATCAGCATCCTGTGAATAATCCAAAAGAGAAAACCCAATCGAATGGATACCATTCACCCCTCCTTCAATAGCTGCAGCCATCGTACCTGAATAAAGCACACTCACCGATGCATTAGAACCATGATTAATTCCTGATAAAAGCAAATCCGGCTTCCTGTCCAGCAACTGGTTTAACGCAAGTTTTACGCAATCAACAGGTGTACCTGAGCAAGAATAGATCTTGAGACCTTCCTTTTCCTTTTTTACATCTACCCTTACGGGCTGTTTAATTGTTATGGCATGCGACATTCCGGACTGGCTATCATCCGGTGCAACAACTACAACATCACCATAGTCCAGAGCAACTTCAATTAGCGCCTTAAGGCCCCCGGCAAGCACACCGTCATCATTTGTTATTAAAATTAATGGTTTCAACCCCATAGTTTAATTTCTGTTTTTGCAAATATAAGTAAATCGGCATAAGTTTCAATATCCTATTTTTACAAAATCAGAGAATAATGAATCTACCAAATCAAAAACGCCCAAGCTAATAAAAGTTGAAAATGTTTATTCAGGAGACTCTGATAAGTTATAAGGGCCGGCTATTTTATGGTTGTAATTCTCCTGGTTTTTGATGAAACATCAACTTCAATTCTTAGCATTTCAAGCTTATGAAATTTTTCAAATGAAATTCACTACTTTTGTCCGGTAAATTATTGGGAAAGTATATTTACTTTTCCTACAGCCAACAAATATTTCATCAATACTGGCTTACCAAAAAAATAAAAACCTTAAAAACAGAATAAAACTGTGAAAATATCATACAACTGGATCAAAGATTATGTGGATTTCGACCTCGATCCTGAAAAAACAGCCGAGGTACTAACAAATACAGGACTTGAGGTTGAAGGGACTGAAGAGTTCGAAACTATAAAAGGCGGATTAAAAGGAGTAATTATCGGGGAAGTTTTGAGTGTACGAAAACATCCAAATGCTGATAATCTTACCCTTACCGAAGTAAACCTGGGAAATGGGAATATTGTTCCAATTGTTTGTGGGGCCCCTAATGTAAAAACCGGTCAAAAAGTTCCGGTTGCCACGGTAGGAAGCATTCTGTATGATGATATGAAGAGCTTCAAAATCAAAAAATCAAAAATCAGAGGCGAAGTTTCAGAAGGAATGATATGCGCTGAAGATGAGTTGGGACTTGGTAGTTCTCATGAAGGTATTATGGTTTTGGATAGTGAAGTACCTTCAGGCACACTGGCAAGTGATTACT
>JAOZKQ010000574.1 GCA_029935275.1 Bacteroidales bacterium
TTTTTTGGCTTTTGGTGAAGATGCTACTTTCTGGCAAGAATTTGGTTTTGGCTTTCTGAAAGTCCTGCCACTGATTATTGTTTCTTATGTGGTTGGTTTAGGTATTGAAATAATTTTTGCACAGATAAGGAAGCATGAAGTGAATGAAGGATATTTCGTGTCAGGATTTCTGATTCCACTTATTGTTCCTGTTGATACACCGCTTTGGATGTTGGCTATTGCTGTAGCTTTTGCAGTTATTCTTGGGAAAGAGGTATTTGGAGGTACCGGAATGAATATATTAAATCCCGCCCTGACTGTAAGAGCTTTTCTGTTCTTTGCGTACCCGGGCTGGATGTCTGGTGACTCCGTCTGGATTTCAGGTCTGGTAAAAAATGCTGATAATGTAGTAGATGGCTTTTCCGGAGCAACTCCCCTGGCAGAAGCTGCTGCCGGTAATATCTCAAACCTTCCCTCTACTTTTAATATGTTCCTTGGAATAATTCCTGGCTCAGTTGGAGAGACTTCTGTACTGGCTATATTAATCGGGGCCATCATTTTAATATGGACAGGTATAGGAAGCTGGAAGATTATGGTTTCTGTGATTACAGGTGGATTGTTCATGGGGCTTATTCTGAACTTGTTTGCAGTGAATGCTTTCATGGAACTTTCTGCCTGGGAACATTTTCTCCTGGGAGGGTTTGCCTTTGGTGCTGTATTTATGGCCACTGATCCGGTAACCGCAGCACAAACTGAAAAAGGAAAATGGATTTATGGTTTTTTAACCGGGGTACTCGCGATATTGATCAGAGTATTAAATCCGGCATATCCTGAAGGTGTTATGTTGGCAATTTTATTCATGAATGTATTTGCTCCATTAATTGATCATTATGTTGTTGAAGCAAATATTAAAAGCCGGCTTAAAAGAATTAAGATTAAAGCATAATATATATATAAGAGCCTTATGAAAAGTTTTAGCAATACCTATATTTTCGTTTTTTCTACGGTTATGGTAATACTGGTTGCAGCCATATTATCTTCTGCAGCTATGCTTTTACAGCCACTACAGCAGAAAAATTTCGAAATTGAACAAAAAAGAAATATACTAGCTTCCATAACTATTGAGAGTTCGGCTACAGATGCGGAATCCCTTTATGAAAAGTATATTATAGAGAGTTATGTAGTAGATTCCAAAGGTGAGATCAAGGATGGAGTTGATGCTTTTAAGGTGAATATGATAGATGAAGTACGCAAGCCTGATGAAGAAAAAAGTCTGCCCATTTTTGTTGGATTACTGGCTAATGAGAAGAAGGAATATGTAATTCCGGTCAGAGGGGCTGGCCTGTGGGGACCAATCTATGGTTATGTTGCGCTTAATGATGATTTTAATACCATTTTTGGTACCAACTTTGGTCATGATGGTGAAACTCCCGGACTTGGGTCGCAAATTACAACTCCATGGTTTCAGGATCGGTTTAAAGGAAGGGAGATCTTTTCCGGGGATGGTGTATTCATTTCCATTGATATTGTAAAAGGGAAATCTGATCCGTCTAGTATGAGCCAAGTGGACGGTATAACCGGATCTACACTTACAACCAATGGATTGGAGGACATGCTGAAAGATTGTTTAAAGCCTTATGAGGCATATTTTAAGAATCAAATGAATTAATCATACTATGAAAGACAGAGAGCCATTATTTTCTTCAAAAAACATGAAGCTGCTGACTAATCCTCTTAGTGAGGATAATCCAGTTACCGTTCAGGTTTTGGGTATTTGTTCGGCCCTGGCTATTACAGCCAAACTCGAACCTGCTATTGTTATGACTTTCTCCGTAATGGCAGTCCTTGCAGTTTCAAATATGGTTATTTCCATGCTCAGGAACCTTATCCCTCCCAGAATACGGATAATTGTTCAATTAACAGTTATTGCAGCAATGGTTATTTTGGTTGATCAGTT
>JAOZKQ010000114.1 GCA_029935275.1 Bacteroidales bacterium
TTTGGCACATATTACAACCGAAACCGGACAAGCTTTGGAGTTCTTCCTTTTCTCTTTATAAAATGCCAATCTGGAATAAAAAAATCCCCAATAAAAAAACTGAATAAATGCGGCCAATAGAAATAAGATCAACAATAAATCGCCCAGCTTTATTTGATTAAAAATGATTGTTTCCATAGCTCTAAATAATTTGGCAAGTTTATTAAAGATTTATGGCTTATCCAAATTCTAATTATTTCTCTGATAAAATAATCATTATTTAATAATTATCTTTGCCGCAATGGAATTTACAATAGATCATAAAGACTTGTATTCAGGTGCAAGAGCCGGTACTTTGAAAACTGACCATGGAGAAATCCCAAGCCCTGTATTTATGCCTGTAGGTACAGCTGGTACAGTTAAGGGCGTCTCCCAGAAGGAACTAAAAAATTCCATTCAGGCCAAAATTATCCTTGGAAACACTTATCATTTATTTTTAAGACCGGGAATTGACATTATTGAAAAGGCAGGAGGGCTTCATAAATTCATTGCATGGGACAAGGCTATGCTTACTGATAGTGGTGGTTACCAGGTATTCTCTCTTTCCGGAAACCGGAAAATAACTGAAAAAGGATATGCCTTTCAATCACATATTGATGGGTCCCGTCATATTTTTACACCAGAGAATGTTGTTGACATACAAAGATCAATAGGATCGGACATTACAATGGCCCTGGATGAATGTACTCCCTATCCATGCGATTTCAATTATGCAAAGAATTCATTAGGTCTTACACATCGATGGCTAAAAAGAGGCATTAAGCATTTTGATTCCACTTTCCCAAAATACGGACATAATCAGACATTTTTCCCTATTGTACAAGGAAGTGTATATAAAGATTTGCGAAAAGAATCAGCAACTTTTGTTAGTTCCCTAAACCGGGAAGGTAATGCAATTGGAGGCCTGTCAGTTGGTGAACCTGAAGAGGAGATGTATGCAATGACAGATGTGGTAACCTCGATTCTTCCTGAAAATAAGCCCAGATACCTGATGGGTGTGGGTACTCCTGCCAATATTATTGAATCAGTAGCACTTGGTGTTGATATGTTTGATTGTGTTATGCCAACAAGGAATGGCAGAAATGGCATGTTGTTTACCTCGAATGGAATAATAAATATCAGAAATCAAAAATGGAAAGACGATTTTTCACTAATTGATCCTTCAGGAACTACAGAAATTGGATCAACTTATTCAAAAGCATACCTTAGACACCTTATTATCTCAAAAGAAATGTTTGGTGCTCAAATTGCAAGTATCCATAATCTCGGATTTTATGTTTGGTTAATGAAAGAAACCCGAAAAAATATTATTAATAATACTTTTTCCACCTGGAAAAATCAGATCCTACTGAAGTTAAGGAACCGATTATGAAAAGAAAAGGAAGTAAAATACTGGACCTTTATATTATCAAGAGTTTCCTTGGAACATTCTTTTTTGCCCTTTCTTTACTGATGCTTATTGTAGTTGTATTTGACCTGTCGGAAAAACTGGATGATTTCATTGAGAAACGGGCTCCTTTAAAGGCTATTATTTTTGATTACTATTTCAACTTCATCCCCTTCTTTGCCCTACTTTTCAGTCCTCTCTTCACTTTTATTACTGTTATTTTCTTTACTTCAAAAATGGCATACAATACGGAGATAATTGCAATGCTAAGTAGTGGTCTGAGTTTTAGAAGATTCCTTTTACCATATTTTTTTTCCGCATTAGTCATAGCCTCTTTTACATTTTTTCTAGGAAATTTTGTAATACCAAATGCCAATAAAACCAGACTGGATTTTGAAAATACCTATGTCCGGAATTCTATCGGATCTTATAGTAAAAGGGATATTCATATGCAAGTAAGGACAAATGAATATGTATATATGCAAAGCTATAGTAATTCAAGTAATATCGGTTACAAATTTTCTATTGAAAAATTCGATGATAATGGCATACTAATATCCAAACTTATTGCAGATTATGTTAAATGGGATACTGTCACAAACAAGTGGAAAGTACATAACTATTATATCAGAAATAATGTAGATGGTAAAGAAACAATCATTGAAGGACGAGATATTGATACCACACTCAATATATTCCCTGAAGATTTTTCAAGAGGGGATAACTTCATGCTTACAATGAACATGAAAGATCTGAAACAGTTTATTGATCAGCAGGAACTGAAAGGAACGGAGAATATTACACCATATCTGATTGAACGTTACAGAAGGATTGCAACACCTTTCTCTACTTTCATTTTAACATTGATTGGCGTTTCTCTATCATCAAGAAAAATCAGAGGGGGTATTGGCGCATATATTGGAGTAGGTATTGCACTAAGTTTCACTTTTATTCTTTTCCAACAATTTTCGGCCCAGTTTGCTATCGGCGGAACCGTTCACCCTCTTATTGCTGTGTGGATCCCGAATATCATTTATGGTTTTATTGCCGGATTTCTGTATGTTAAAGCACCAAAATAAATACTTAAGAACCAATGCAACATACCATACTAATTATCAGTAACATATAAATCTTACTGAAAAGAATATCAAAATAAATTTTCATAACTTAACATGATTTTGTAAAGTTGCATAATAATATATTTCAGATAAGAATCTGGCACTTTCACCTAACTACTTAATAAATAACATAATGCCTTTAAAAAGAAAGATTCAGGAATTACAAAAGAAACGGGAACAAGTAATATCCGGCGGTGGCGAAAAAGCAATAGAGAAACAAATGGCTATGGGTAAGCAGACTGCCCGGGAAAGGATTGTTAGTCTTGTAGATAAAAATTCATTTAGCGAATATGATCTTTTTGTTGAACATGAAGCCCGTGATTTCAATATGGATAAAAAAGTATTACACGGAGACGGTGTAATTATTGGTACAGGTACAATCCATAACAAACCTGTTGCTATTTTTGCCCAGGATTTTACGGTTGCTGGAGGTTCATTAGGACTAATGCACAGCCGCAAAATCACTAAGATCATGGACTATGCCCTTAAAATGCGCATGCCCCTTATTGGAATTAACGATTCGGGAGGAGCAAGAATCCAGGAAGGTGTGAATTCCCTTGCCGGTTATGGAGAGATCTTTTACAGAAATACTCTTTCTTCCGGTGTAATCCCACAACTATCTGTAATTCTTGGCCCATGTGCTGGTGGAGCTGTTTACTCTCCTGCATTAACAGACTTTGTTTTTGTTGTGGATAAAATATCTAAAATGTTTATTACCGGCCCCGAAGTAATCAAAACCGTTTTAGGTGAGGAAATTTCTATGGAAGACCTGGGAGGAGCACGAGTGCATAGTGAGATTACAGGGAATGCCCATTTTTTTGCTTACAGCGAAAAAGAAAGTATAGCTCAAATAAAAAAACTACTTTCCTTCATCCCCTGGAGTAATAGTGTAGAACAGGAAGTTAGAAAGGTTAAAGAACCTAAGCGGCAATTCAAAATAGATCAGATTGTGCCTGACAACCCTAAGATTCCTTATGATGTAAGAAATGTTATCAAAAGTATTGTTGATGACTCTGATTTCTTTGAAGTCCAGGAAAGGTGGGCATCTAATATGGTCATAGGTTTCGGTCGTATAGGAGGAAAAACTGCCGGTTTTGTTTGTAACCAACCCCTTGTCCTTGCCGGCGTACTTGATGTTGACTCCTCAGATAAAGCCGCCAGGTTTATACGCTATTGCGATGCCTTTAATATTCCTATTGTTACTTTTGTTGACTTGCCCGGATATTTGCCAGGTGTAGATCAGGAGCATGCTGGCGTGATCAGGCACGGGGCCAAAATCTTATATGCATATAGTGAGGCTACTGTACCAAAAATAACATTAATCCTCAGAAAAGCATACGGCGGAGGCTATATAGCAATGAGTTCCAAGCATTTAAGAGCTGATTTTGTTTTTGCATGGCCAGGAGCTGAAATTGCCGTTATGGGACCTGAAGGTGCTGCCAATATTATTTTCCGTAGAGAAATTAATGAAGCTGCTGATCCTGAGAAAATGAGAAAACAAAAAATCAAAGAATACAAGGCAAAATTTTCTAACCCATATGTTGCTGCATCAAAAGGATACATTGATGCAGTAATCGAGCCCAAAGAAACAAGAAACCTTCTATTGCATGCGCTTAAAGTTTCAGAACAAAAAAGCATTGGCGGACCTAAGAAGAAACATGGGATTCCTCCTTTTTAATTAATTTTCTGTCTAATTAGTCTTTTATCAATTTTTTAAAATCTAAGAAAATTATTCAATGGAAAAACAAGATCCAAAACAAAAGCTGAGGTATAATTCTATATATATTGATGAAACTAAGTATAAAACTCTGTTAACAACTAAATATAAAAACAGGAAAATCTGGCAAAAACCAAATGATAATTTAGTCACTGCTTATATCCCGGGACTCATTAATAAAATTCTTGTTAAAGAAGGACAAAAAGTTAAAAAGGGAGAACAAATTCTAACTTTCGAGGCAATGAAAATGAATAACCGTGTCTATTCAAATAAAAATGCCAAAATTAAGAGATTGTTTGTAAAAATCGGGGATTTGTTTCCAAGGGGCACTATACTTGCAGAACTGGAACCTATAGATTAGTCTGAGCTATTAAGTTTTCCAAACCAACAAAGCTCATTCGGGAAAATATCAACCGGATTAATTTTATTACGAAAAATTCCGTAAATGGCAGAACCACTACCTGACAAAGAGCTGTAAACAGCTCCTGAGCTATACATTCTATTCTTAATTCGTTTGAACTCCGGATATTTTGAGAACAAGGCATCCTCAAAATCATTTACAACTAAACTTCTCCAATCTTCAACAGGGTACTCTAATGCTCTTTTCAAAGATATTTCAGGTTTTCGGGGACTAATTAACTTAAAAGCTTCTGCCGTGTTAATTCGTACCTCCGGAACAAGTATCATCAGATAATATCCATTTAGATTCACTTGAATAGGCTCAATCACTTCACCCCTACCACTTACAAAGGCAGATTGATTAAAATAAAAAAAAGAACAATCACTTCCCAAAAACTCTAGATAGGACCCGATTTTATCTTTTGACAAAGCCAGGCCAAAAAGCTTATCCAACAAAAGTACCATAGAAGCAGCATCCGAAGAACCTCCTCCAAGACCAGCGCCGGATGGTATTTGCTTATGTAATGCAATATTAAAATATGGAAGATCAAATTCCTTTCTCAGAACCTCAGAGGCCTGAAATACAAGATTCTCCCTGGCAGAAATCCCAAGTGGAATTCCAGTTTGCTTCATGCGAAGCTCCTCTTCTGCCAAATCATTTGAAGGAATTACTTCTAAAATATCTGACCAGCCCACCGGGAGAAATACACTTTCGAGCTCATGAAACCCATCTGACCTCTTTTTTATGATATTCAGACCCAGATTAATTTTAGCATTTGGGAAACAGATCATTATATTTTTTCTTCAAAAATACAAATCAAATAGAATTATAAAAAATGAATCATCCACCAAATTAAAAAACCTGTTAAAGCAATAGCTCAATACAAATTTATACAATTACTTTTCAACAATTTTTTAAATTTTATAAACATTTGTTCACCCAATTATGTTTATAAGAAATAGCTTATAGGTCATTCCGGCAATGTTCATTTTTTTAACTTTGCATACTTTTATTTATTTCAACAAAATCTGTTTTTAGTATGGCAATTAAAGAAACTGCAAAGAAGAGAAAGCCCATTATTCCGGCTGGAATAGAAATGGGGAAAGTACCCCCACAAGCTATCGATCTGGAAGAAGCCGTACTCGGAGCAATTATGCTGGAAAAAGAAGCCTTCATTGCTGTAAGTGAATTTCTTAAGCCGGAAAGTTTCTATCTTGATATTCATCAAAAAATATATCAGGCAATTACAAATCTTTCTTCCCTGGAAAAGCCTATTGATATACTTACAGTTACAGAGGAATTACGTAAAAATGACGAACTGAATGATGTAGGTGGCCCCTTATATATCTCAAAACTCACAAACCGGGTAGCTTCGGCGGCACACGTTGCTTTTCATGCCAGAATTGTAGCACAAAAATATATTCAAAGAGAGCTTATCAGGATTTCCAGTGAAATACAAAACCGTGCTTTTGATGAATCCATTGATGTAAATGATCTACTTGACTTCTCAGAACAGGAATTATTTAAAATTGCTGAAGGAAATATAAAAAAGGAAACATCCAAAATTAACGTAATTATCCAGGCAGCTATTGAACAAATTCAGGAAGCAAGTAAAAAAGAGGGCCATCTTTTAGGTGTTCCTTCTGGTTTCACAAAACTGGACAGAATTACTTCAGGATGGCAAAACTCCGACCTGATCATTGTAGCTGCAAGACCATCCATGGGAAAAACAGCCTTTGCCCTGTCCATGGCAAAAAATATGGCAGTTGATCACGGTAGGCCAATAGGTATATTCTCCCTGGAAATGTCATCCATGCAACTGGTAACCAGGCTAATTGTCAGTGAAACAGAACTGCCATCCTCAAAGATCCGGAATGGTAAGCTGGATGATCATGAATGGAAACAACTAGAATCAAAGATCAAGAAATTAGTAGATGCACCTATTTTTATCGACGATACTGCAGCCATTTCGATTTTTG
>JAOZKQ010000575.1 GCA_029935275.1 Bacteroidales bacterium
AACCCTTGTGGAGTCCTTTTGTTGATATTTATTCTACAAAGAGAAAGTGGATTGTCTGGATGCAGATTGCACTGGCAATGGCCTTTTTTGGAGTTTCTTTGGTTCTTCACCTACCCTGGTGGTTTCCACTAACACTCATGTTTCTGTGGGTAATGGCCTTAACTTCTGCAACACATGATATTGCCGCGGATGGGTTTTACATGCTTGCACTTGATGAGCACAACCAGGCCTTTTTTACCGGGATACGCAGCACTTTTTACAGACTGGCCATGATAGCCGGGCTTGGGTTATTGGTCATAATCACCGGCTTGATACTTGATAATACAGGCCTGGAAACTGTTCATGTTGATATTCAAGCAGTACCTGAGTCTCAGATCACGGAAACGTTTGATGAAAAAGATATCCTGTATAATGAAGAAGAAGGTACACCTGAAATCCTTGTGTTTCCGGAAGAAATTAAAGTGCCGCTTTATGATGAATCTTCTGATAATCCAATTGATTCCACAGTGATCTATTTTGTATTATCAGCCCCCCCTGAAGATGATAAAGATATCAAAATGACATTTGGTCACAAAAAAGGGAGCCAGGATATTTTCCTTTCAACTACCGGCGTTTTTGAATTTAATAGAGACAACTGGAATGTTTTCCAGAAAGCAACCATTAAAGTTAAGCACAATCTGAAAGAAAGTGCCAATGCCCGGTTTGATGCAAAAGCAGGGGATATAGCATTTAGCTGGTCAGTTTCCATTGGATTTCTGGGGATATTGTTTTTATTATTTGCTGCTTATCATAAATTTATACTACCATCTCCGGAATTAGATAACCCCAGAAATAAAAAACAAAAAGATTCCTATTTAAATGTTTTTGCTACTTTCTTTAAAAAAGAGGGTATCCTTGCTTCCATTATTTTTTTACTCTTATATCGCTTTTCTGAATCTCAACTAACAAAAATGGCTTCCCCATTTTTACTTGATTCCCGCGAAAGTGGTGGACTTGCATTGTCACTTACTGAAAAAGGGGTTGCCTATGGGACAGTAGGCCTGATAGCTTTAGTGGTTGGTGGAATACTTGGTGGTATTGTTGCTTCACGACATGGACTGAAAAAATGGATATGGTGGATGGCCATTAGTATCAACCTTCCAAATATCGTATATATTTTCATGTCTTATACTTTGCCGAGTAATCTCATTGTTGTAAATGCCTGTATTGCCATTGAGCAATTTGGTTACGGCTTTGGTTTTACAGGTTATATGCTTTACATGCTGTATATAGCCGGACAAGGCGAATATAAAACTGCTCACTTCGCCATTACCACGGCATTCATGGCCCTGGGTATGATGATACCCGGAATGATAAGCGGGGCTATTCAGGAATTTCTAGGCTATCAGCATTTCTTTATTTATGTCTTAATATGTACCATCCCAAGTTTTATAGCCTTATGGTTTATAAAAATTGATCCCGGATTTGGGAAAAAAAACGAATAATGAAACGTCCATGATTGAATAATTATTAACTGATATTTCCTATGTTTAGTGATTACTTATGATCAAAAATGATTCGATAATATACATTTGCTAATAAAAAGAGTATCAATTAGATAAGACTATTCTAATGTGGATAAATAATATTTTTATTAATAGAAAATGAGAAGTTTTTCATATAGAAATGACTTTTACTCTACAATCAAAAAATAATTTCTATCCGCCTTGGAAAAAATGCGTTAAGAAAATCTATGAATGTAGCGTTAAAAAAGAAAATCTGTTTGAACCTGATTATAGTTTTGTAAGCTTTTTGTACCAAAAAGCCACAAAAACTTAATCAAGAGAGTTATTTTCTTTTAGTGAAAAGAGTAGAATTTTAGCAATTTTTTCCGCAGCGGCGGCCTTCCCGCCCGTACCGAACAGTACGTTCGGGCGGGTTTTGCTTA
>JAOZKQ010000576.1 GCA_029935275.1 Bacteroidales bacterium
CAATTTTTGCTTTCTCAGCTGCTTCTTTTAATCTTTGAAGAGCCATTGGATCTTTCCTTAGATCAATATTTTCATTTTTTAAAAAATCCTCGGCCAGCCAGTCAATAATTACCTGGTCAAAGTCATCCCCTCCGAGGTGTGTATTCCCATTGGTAGATTTTACTTCAAATACACCGTCTCCCAGTTCAAGTATTGAAATATCAAAAGTTCCGCCACCAAGATCGAATACAGCCACTTTCATATCCTGGCCTTTTTTGTCAAGACCATAAGCCAGCGAAGCTGCAGTTGGTTCATTTATAATCCTTTTTACTTGTAATCCTGCAATTTCTCCTGCTTCTTTGGTTGCCTGACGTTGCGAATCATTGAAGTAAGCAGGTACAGTAATAACGGCTTCAGTTACTTCCTGTCCCAGATAATCCTCTGCTGTTTTTTTCATTTTTTGCAGGACCATAGCTGAAATTTCCTGCGGTGAATATAATCTGTCATCAATTTTTACCCGTGGTGTATCGTTATCACCTTTTACAACCTTATATGGTACTCTTGAAATCTCTTTACTTAAACTTGAGAAATTCTCACCCATAAATCTTTTAATAGATGATATAGTTTTTGTGGGGTTTGTTATTGCCTGTCTTTTGGCTGGATCTCCAACTTTTCTTTCTCCGTTTTCTATAAATGCTACTATTGAAGGGGTTGTTCTCTTTCCTTCACTATTAGGAATCACAACTGGCTCGCTACCTTCCATAACGGATACGCAAGAGTTTGTTGTTCCTAAGTCAATGCCTATTATTTTACCCATTTTAATAATGATTTTATTTTGTTTAATACTATAATTTTATCTTGAATTCGAACTTGACTGAACAATCTTTATGCCATAAGTTGTATCTGTCATTATAAATGTTATTATGGCATAAACTCTGAATTCTTTGTAATTATTCGTTTTTTAAAGAGTGACAAAAAGGCAGTTGTTTAGGATTTTTATCCCAAGTAAAAAAAGCTATTTAACATGCTGCTGTAATAAATCAAATTCGTAGCTTTGCTATATATTTATTAAATTTAACTTAAATACTATGTCAGTACATAGGCAAGTAAGAAAAGTAACCACCCATGTTCTTAATGAAATGAAATTGAGGGGAGAGAAAATAGCCATGCTAACCGCTTATGATTACTCTCTTGCGAGAATTCTGGATAAAGCAAAGATTGATGCTCTTCTTGTTGGAGATTCTGCATCCAATGTTATGGCTGGACATGAAACTACTCTGCCAATAACACTCAATGAAATGATATATCATGCATCTTCGGTTGTACGGGGTGTTTCCAGGGCACTTGTGATTGTTGATTTGCCTTTTGGTACCTATCAGGGGAATTCACGGGAGGCTCTTTCATCTGCTATCCGTATAATGAAAGAAACCGGGGCTCATGCTGTAAAACTGGAGGGAGGGTCTGAAGTAATTGAATCAGTTGACCGGATATTATCAGCGGGAATACCAGTGATGGGTCATTTGGGATTGATGCCTCAGTCGATTCATAAATTTGGTACTTATGTGGTTAGGGCTACAGGAAATGAAGAAGCTGAAAAACTGGTAAGAGATGCACATCTGCTTGAAGAGTCCGGATGTTTTGGAATCGTGGTTGAAAAGATTCCGGCCATGCTTGCAGGTCAGGTTTCGTCGGAGCTGAATATACCTGTTATTGGTATTGGCGCAGGGCCTCATGTTGATGGGCAGATCCTGGTTACCCATGATATGTTAGGATTAACCCAGGAGTTCTCGCCTCGTTTTCTCCGTAGGTATCTTAATTTAAATGATGAAATACAAGGGGCAGTCCATTCATATATTGAAGATGTAAGATTGAAGGACTTCCCAAATAAAAACGAACAATATTAGCTTTTTAAAGCTATTCTTGTTTATTTTTTAA
>JAOZKQ010000577.1 GCA_029935275.1 Bacteroidales bacterium
GTTCAACTTCATCACCTGTTTTTACATCTATTTCATCAGAATACACAAACTCATTCAGGCCACCAGAACCAATTAATCGCTGGGATTGTTCATCTATCAAAAGAAAAATTAAATACCATTCCCCTTCTTCCATCTTAACAGGCTGCTCAGCAAAAGGAACCATAAGATCTTTTAGAAGGCCCCAATCCATAAATGCCCCATATTTATTCACTTCCTTAACTTGTAAAAAAGCAAATTCCTCTAGTTGAACATATGGTTTCAAGGTAGTGGCAACTAAACGGTCTTCCGAATCACGGTAAATAAAAACTTCAATTTCATCTCCAATGCTTAGGTTCTCAGCCACATATGCATTCGGCAAGAGTACTTCATTATGTTCGTCATCCTCCAGATAAAAACCATTGTCAGTTGCCCTGGCAGCTTTAAGTTTATTTGTTCTTCCAATTTCCATAGCTAATGCAAATGTAGGAAATCCTTTTTTAATAAGCCATCTTTGATCTATAATCGACTTACTAGTTGAATTTTCGGTAAAACAACAGGTTTATCTAGAAGTTTAAACCCGAGGAATAATTACATTATGAGTGTTAAAAATCACTAATCAAAAAGACTTTCGTCCCTGATAAGTAATAATATTGACGAATGTGGAACAATAATGTATTTTTCATTATTAAAGAAGATCTCAAATCCACTATTCTGCAAATAAATTGCAAGGTCTCCTTCTGCAGGTTGAAGTGGAACATATTTAACATCATCCTTCTTCTCTTTCCAGGGTTCATCTGCATCGGTAATGGCAGGAATAGGATAACCCGGGCCCACCTTTACAACATAGCCACTCTGAACAGGCTCCTTTTCCTGTACACCAGGTGGCAAATACAGGCCGGACTTAGTCTTTGATTGAGCTGATTTGGGTTTTATCAATACCCGGTCCCCAACAACAATTAGTTTATTTAAACCTTTATCTTCGATATTTAATGTCATACCCAAATAATTTCAAATACAAATATACAATTGACTTTATTATTGGAACAAAAGTACCAGAAAAAATGCAGATAATTCATAATTCTTTTATCAGAATATTCCTTTTCTTAATAAATCCAACACAAGTAAGGAAAATATCCCTGATTTGTGATAAATTTGACGTGTGAATGTTTGTTTATCCGGCAACTTTATAAGCCTGGTAACAAATAGGAGGTTTCAATATGGAAGTGTATTTTATTCTGACAGATCCTGCTGTTCCCGAAAATATCGGAGCCAGTGCCCGCGCAATTAAGACCATGGGGTTTAGTTTATTACGTCTGGTACGGCCCCGAAATTTTCCCAATGAAAAAGCAAACTGGCTTGCACATGGATCGAATGATATTCTCCTGAATGCCAACACTTATGACAGCCTTGAAACAGCCATCTTAGACCTGGACTTTGTTATTGGTACCAGTTCAAAAGAAAGAAGTGTTAAATATGACTCCTACCCTGTTTCTGAATTAAAGTCTATAATCGCAAAAAAAGGTGACTTTATTCAAAAGCTTGGAATTGTTTTTGGTGGAGAAGAATCGGGACTCAGCAACTCTGATTTAAGCTTATGTGACATGGTTTCTTATGTTCCACTTGCAAACCCCTACCCTTCCTTAAATCTGTCCCAGGCGGTAATGTTGTATGCTTTTCAGCTATCCGGTAACAAAGAGAGAAAATCAAAATTATCTGAGGATAAAAAAATTAAGGGATTCAGGTTAATTAAGGAACGGGTAAGTGATATTCTACAGAATATCAATATACCTGAGGGAAACCCTCTTCACAACCGGATTATAGAACGCCTGGCCCTGCTGAACCATAGCGACCTGAATTTGCTACATTCTATCAGTAATAAGCTGGCATTAAAATTTAAAAAGAAGAAATAAGAAAAACCGG
>JAOZKQ010000115.1 GCA_029935275.1 Bacteroidales bacterium
ACAGGGTTTTCCCATCTTTTGTTTCACTGGCATGTGATTCCCAATATTTTGTATTTATATTATCATTAAGTTTTACAACAGGGCTCCATCTCCCATCTATTAGGGTACTTTCATAGATATTCCCATCGTATTCATCACTTTTATAAAGGTATAGCCTCTTTCCGTCAAATGAAATTGAGGAAGAATAAAAGTCTTGATCTACTGATAATTCAGGGGTCAGGTTAAGAGGGGCTGACCATTTATCGCCATTTTTCACAGAATAAAATATAGCATCATAAAACTGAAGTTTTCTTGTGAAAATCAGGGTTTGTTCATCCCCGGAGACAATTGGGTTGTAATCAGAAAATCTTGAATTAATAAATTCGCCAAGGTTGGTATATTTTATGTACAAAGGGCTTTTCTGCAACTTAATAGCATTGTGGCAGGTTTGTATCTGATAATCAATTACTTCAAAATCATAATCTTTTTCATTTGAATTTGCTTTGAAATATTCATAAGTGCTAATGGCCTTTTCAAGCATGTTGTTAATCCTGTAGGCATCACCCAGATAAAAGTTTGCATCAATGGGGGCCTCCTTTTCTCTGTAAGATCCTTCTTTATATTTGGGAGTAACATTCTTAATCGCATCCTTAAGATAGCTGAGTGATTTGTCCTTTTCACCAGGTAAATTGAGATAACATCGGCCGGTTCTGTATTTCAGGTTTGCATTATCTGGATTTGTTTTTATAAGTTTTAGATAAAGTGGAAGAGCTTCATTATATTCTTCAAACAGGAAATATGATTCTGCTTCAACAAAAAGGGCTTTTAATTCTGACTTTTTCTGTCCAAATGCGGAAAATAGTGTAATTAAAAAACTAAAAGAAAGGCTAAGGAAAATCCTTTTCATATGTTTACGCTTAGTTCTTGTGATAAATTATATGAGAAATTTGTTTAACTCAAATTAATATAACATACGCAATTGCTAGTTAAATTGTTACGGGAACAATAATAATCTTGTAAATTTGAGGGTTATTGGCTAAAGTTAGGATGGAGTTTTGTACTATTATAATTTATAAAAAAACAAACCGGAAGTGATAGAAAACTTCCGGTTTACTGTGAACTTTATGAATGGTTTTTTAAAATACAGCTATTTTAGATGCTTTTATTTAAGTCGAAATTCTCAAGATATTCAGCTATTCTTTTTAAGAACATTCCTCCAAGGGCTCCATCAACAACGCGGTGATCGTATGATAAGGAAAGAATCATTATATGGCGTATGGCAATGGCATCACCGGTTTCAGTTTCAATTACAGCGGGTTTTTTTATGATAGCTCCAACTCCTAAAATTGCAACTTCAGGTTGGTTAATTATTGGTGTGCCTGTAAGGTTCTGGAATGTACCAAAGTTTGTAATGGTAAAAGTTCCTCCGGAAATTTCATCCGGACTTAGTTTGTTTTTTCGTGCCCTGTCAGCCAGGTCATTAACGGATTTTACCAGACCAATCAGGTTCTTTTCATCGGTGTTTTTTATAACCGGTACAATCAGGTTGCCCGATGGTAAGGCAGTTGCCATTCCGATGTTAATATTCTTCTTTTTTATAATTTTATCACCTTCTACTGAAATATTAATCATTGGAAAGTCTCGTAGTGCCTTTGATGTAGCTTCGATAAATAAAGGGGTAAAAGTGATTTTTTGATTTTCTTTTTGGAAGAACTCTTCTTTTACTTTGTTTCGCCATAAGACGAGGTTTGTAACATCTGCCTCAATAAATGAAGTGACATGTGGAGAGGTTTTTTTTGAGGCTACCATACGATCAGCAATGATTTTTCTTATTCGGTCCATTTCAATAATTTCATCATTTTCCGAGCTGACAATTTTACTTTCTACAGATATCTTCTCATTGGTGGTGGCAATTGTTTTAGGCTTATCCTTTTTTGGAGCAGGTGCTTCATCAATAATGATAGCTTTTGTTTTTCCACTCTTAATATAATTTATAAGGTCATTTTTAGTTATTCTTCCATTTTTGCCCGTTCCCTGAATATTTTCAATATCTTCAACAGGTATATTCTCCTCTAAGGCTATGCTTCTGACAAGAGGTGAGAGGAATTTTCCTGATGAGGAAAATCCAAGAGCCTGTATTTTTGATGTATTTCCCTGATCTTCTTTATTTTCTGGCTCCTTAGATTCCTGCTCAATTGTTAACCTTTTTACTTCTTCAAAAACCAATGTGTCATCTATCTCCTCATTATCATTTTCTATTTCAAGTATTAATAAGGGAGTGCCTACTTTTGATATCTCTCCTTCTTTAACCAGAAGTTCTTTTACAACTCCTGCCTGTGGAGCAGGTATTTCTGAATCAACTTTGTCTGTAGCCACTTCAACCAGTGAATCATCTTCTTCAACATGGTCACCAATATTTACTAACCATTTTGTAAGTGTCGCTTCAATAACTCCCTCGCCCATAGTGGGTAGTGGTATTTCAATCCTTGCCATACGAATTTTTATTTAGTCTAAATAATAAACAAAAGTATAAAAAAAAGTCAATATTTTTTCTTTTACCGACCTAAATTTTTATGTCCCTTATAAATAATAGAGAAGTCGTGTGCAAGCTTATAGTTCTTTGCATAGGCAACGTTAAGCGATTCAGCTATTTCATTGCCTTGGTCTTTACTGAAGTTTACTCCATCTTCAGGAGTAAGCACTCCAGGTTTTATGGATGGTAGGTCTTTATTTACGGGGACGAAATCAAGCTTATAACCGACCCACGATTTTTTTCCTGCCAGAACTTTAAATATGTTTGTGAAGAAGCCAAAAGGTTTATTGATAGAAAACAAGAGAATAGGGTAGAATGGAATAAATATGAGTGAGGTAGTTATATCAAAAAGACGCTTTAACCTTTGGTTTTCTTTTTTGTTTATTGAATTGATATCCAGAAAATATAAATCTCCGGCTGAATGAATCGAATTACTCCCAATAACAGAAAAGCTGGAAGGTGGGGCAATCTTAAATTCTATATGAGGGAGGTCTGACATTTGAACCATTTTTGCAATAATCTCTTTTAATGGGATATCCTTTGCAGAGAAAATGACTTCATCAATTTTATAAAAATGAACAATATCAGGTATCTGATTAAAGTTGCCTTTATAATTTGCTAATGGCTTTTCATCAGGAGGCGAGGCAAAATATACCGCTTTTGGTTTTAGATTAGCATTTTTTATCAAATCCTGAATTCTGGTAATTTCGGATAAGCTTCCTGCAATTAGGATCTTTTTGTCACCTGACCGATATATTTTAAAAGACTTGCTATTTGAGAAATTTAATGCAAACCTAAATAAAAGTGTAGAAAATAAGGCCCATGAAGTCCCGAATAGAATAAGAATTCTTGAAAACCGGAGTTGTAATGGTAGTAATGCATAAATAATTAAAATGATAAGACTTCCTGTTAATAAACCTGTAATATGCCTTCTTAATCTTATTGGCCTGTCGTATCCACCATATAAATAAATGGAAAGTATCCATACTAAAATATAAGCGGGGACTATAAAATTCAAGAATTCAGATGGATACTTTCCTCCATCAACTAATTTGATGTTTTCCCACCATGGAATAAACACTATAAATCCAAGATAAATCAGAAAAAAATCAAGTAAAGGTAAAATAAAGCTTTCAAAAATTCTTTTAATAACAGAGAGGCCTGCCCTAAAATAAATAGCTAGTTTAATGATCATGGAAAAAAACCATACTTTTCTTTTTGAGAAGTGCTTTCTGGCAAAAATCAGCATTGCCTTATAAAATATTTTTACATAGTTCAGACTGCCCTTTTTTGTACTTTCTCCTTTGTAATGAATAATTGTGGTTTTTGGGAAATAGTAGTTTTTATAAGCATTTTGGCTGATCCTGTAAGAAAGGTCAATGTCTTCCCCGTACATAAAGAAGTCTTCGTCAAGTAAGCCTGTTTTATTCAGGGTCGTTTTTCGAATAAACATAAAAGCACCCGGCAGAACCTCTACTTCATTGGTTTCATCAGGGCTTAAATAGCCAAGGTTGTACTTGCCAAATTTGTGAGATTTTGGAAAAAGTCTGGAAAGGCCAAATATCTTATAAAAAGCAGTGGCCGGTTTTGGTAATGCCCTTTTTGATTCAGGAAGAAACCTTCCTTTACCATCAATCATCTTGACCCCGAGAGCACCTGCATCCGGATTTGCTTCCATGAATGAAAGGCATTTACTGAAAGTATCCTCCTGGACCACTGTATCAGGGTTCAATAATAATACGTATTTGCCCTTTGATATTTTTATTCCCTGGTTATTAGCTCTGGAGAAGCCGGTATTTTCAGTATTCTCAATCAGGATATGTTCAGAAAACTTTTCTTTCAAAAGTTGAACCGATCCATCAACTGAATTATTATCAACAATGATAACCTCTCCCCGTATGCCGGAAAGAGATTTTCTTACTGAATAAAGGCATTGTTCCAGAAAGAACTTGACGTTATAATTTACAATTATTATAGAAAGGTCCATAAAAATTCAAATAATGGGGGCCTCTAAAAACTGGAACCTTTAGCCTCATGACTGAAAGGGGGGATTTAAAAAGCTTAGCTAATATTAATCCAAAGATAATACAGATTCGATAAATTAATAACAAGATCTCCAATAAAATAAAGATTGAATACAGAATTGTCAGTCATTTTATCCTGATTAATTCATAAAAAATAGCAAAATACAGTATCTATCTATATATATCAGCTAATTGTTAAGATTCACATAAAAATTAAACTTTTGTCATTTTTCCCTAATGTGCATTTATTTTAATACATCTGTTTCGTTGCTATCCCGATGGCTATCGGGATGAAATAGGAAACTATGTTAGCAGGTTCAGGCGCCTCACATCTGCATCAAACTAAACGCATGAACCACGAAGTGCTCGACACAGTCAATTATTCAGGTTATGAATAAACTTAGCATAAATGACAACTAATTCTAAAACTATTTGGGGTTAAATGGATAAAATATCATCCATGGGAGTTCTGTTTATTATAGATCTGCCCAGGGTTATTTCATCCGCATACTCCAGTTCATCACCAATTGAAACTCCTCTTGCAATAGTTGTCATTTGAAGGGGATATTTACTAAATTTTTTGAATAAATAGAAATTTGTAGTATCACCTTCCATTGTTGTACTTAATGCCATAATGATCTCCTTTATTCCATTATTTTTTACTTTACTTTCAAGTAAATCAATTTCAATATCATCTGGCCCAATTCCATCCATAGGTGAAATTATCCCACCAAGTACATGGTATATACCATGGTATTGATGTGTGTTTTCCACTGCCATTACATCCTTAATATTTTCAACAACGCAGATTGTTTTGTGATCGCGGGCTGGATTAGAGCAAATATTGCACATATCAGAATCGGAAATGTTATTACAACTTTTGCAGTAATGGATATTCCTTTTTAGTTCAATAAATGTATTTCCGAAATTTTCAACCTCCTCCTTATCCAGACGAAGAAGAGCTAAAACAAGCCTTAATGCTGTTTTTTTTCCTATGCCCGGCAGGCGTGCAAATTCATTAACTGCATTCTCTAGTAATTTTGATGAAAACTGATCGGTGGTCATATTTGCTGAAGCTTAAATTTGACACCAAAAATAATACTCATAAAATCCTTATGCAATTTTCTAATTAAAATGTTTTTAGTATCCTTGTAAACAAAAATTTTTAACTTATGAATCCACTATTGGTCTTTGGAATAATTGCAGGGTATTTTTCCCTTTTAATTATTATTTCTTATTTTACTTCAAAAGATTCCAGTAATAAAACTTTTTTTACCGGAAATAAGCAATCACCCTGGTTTATTGTAGCTTTTGGAATGATTGGGGCTTCTTTATCGGGAGTTACGTTTATTTCTATACCCGGGGAAGTTGGGTCACTGATCTCAGACAAGGAGCCATATTTTAAAGCTTTTTCATATTTTCAGTTAGTTTTAGGATATTTGCTTGGGTACTTCGTAATTGCAAATGTACTTCTGCCCATGTATTACAGATTGAACCTTGTTTCAATCTATTCATATTTACGTAAGCGGTTTGGTTCAAGTACTTATAAAACAGGTTCTTTGTTTTTCCTTCTTTCTCAATCGATGGGTGCTGCTTTGCGTTTATTTTTAGTTGCCGGGGTGCTTCAGATAGCTTTTTTTGATGCCTATGGTATCCCTTTTATTTTAACTGTTATCATTACCATTTTACTTATCTGGGTCTATACTTTTCGATCTGGCATAAAAACCATTGTTTGGACAGATACCTTGCAAACCTTTTTTATGCTCCTTTCCGTAGTAATAACTATTTTCATGATATACAAGGAACTAAACTTTACCCCCAGGGGCCTATTTTCTACATTATCTGAGCATGAATACGCTAAAATATTTTTTTGGGACTGGAAGAGTTCGAAATTCTTTTTTAAACAATTTTTTTCCGGGGCATTTATTGCTATTGTTATGACTGGCCTGGATCAGAATATGATGCAGAAGAATTTAACCTGCAGAAATATAAATGAAGCCAA
>JAOZKQ010000116.1 GCA_029935275.1 Bacteroidales bacterium
AAACCACATCCACCATCAATATTATCAAGGATTTTAATAATGATAACACTATCATCATCTTCATCATAACTTCCAGGAGGTGTATCGCCAGTCCAGTTTATACCTGGCCCACCACATCCAATACCTGATTGAGTAGTTCCTACTAATATATTTTCACAAATTAGTAGAAAGTTAAACCCAATATTACCAAAGGTAAAATAGGTACCATTAAATGTCCTCTCAATCGGACTTACCTGAGTAAGTGTTACAATTTCCGGTGCCCATCTGGTAGGATTTCCAAAAAATGGGTCTTCCGGCCCTGATGTTTGTTCGAGCAAATAGTTTCCTAGAGCGTATCCATCTGGTACAGGACATGCTACAAAAGCATTGAACCCCACAGTAAAACTTGTTGTGGCTGAACTATTGATAATATTAGGTGTAACATTAACTGTTTCATAGTCAGTTTCGGAAAGTATTGTGTCCGGAAAGACCATTCCATTAGTCAGTGTTGTTAAATTAGTGAAATCAAAGCGGTCACCCCCACCTAAGTCGCTGGCACCTCCAGGTAATCCAAATTCTTGAGCTAAAAACCCTGAAGTAAATTCTTCATCCCGGATTGCACCATTATTTGCATCAAAATCTGATTGTGTGTACTGAATTAGTTCCCGTGATTCATAGCTGGTATCATTCAAAAAATTATAATAAGAAGCGCTGATAACCACAGATTCAATATTTGTATTTTCTGAGAATGTAGAATACACAATTTTTGCATTCTGAATATCTGAAGCATCAAGTGACGAGTAATCCGGATCAACTTGTATCCTTATATTGGCTGCGTCTATAACTTCAGGGAACCTGATACTATCCTGATCCTCACATGACTGAATTGTCAGTAGTATGCCAAATAGTATTAATATAAATTTCATTTTTTTCATTTTTTCTTGTTTTTAAGTTAACTAATTAGCGTCCCAAAATACCTTAAATAAGGTAATGTTTTTCTGAGTTGGAGCATTCTGGTTTACTGCCAGGTCTGTGCTTTTCCATGGAAATGAAACAGGATAATCCCTTGTTTGTACAGTTATATCCAGGTTGTCAGTATTTCCATTATGCAACAATGGATATCCTGTGCGCCTGTAATCAGTGTAAGCATCAACGGCAAAACCATAGCTCGCAATCCATTTTTGAGTCATAATATGGCGAAGTTTCCCATCAACATCTGAAGCATCATACAAGTCCATAACATCGGTGATATAATCATCAATTACAGTTTGTTTAATTGTTGGTGCGCCTGCCATTGATGCCACTTCATTTACTTTGTCATAGGAAGCCTGAATTGCATCTTCCAGCAACTGTGAAGCATCCTGGGATGTGACTCCGGTTAATGCCAGTTCTGCCTGGGTATATAGCCTTGAAAAATAAGTCAGCATGCGCTGAGGAGTATCCCCTGCACCATTAAAGCTGGCAATTCCCCCATTACCGTCATCATAACGTCCCCCCAGAGGATATAATCCGGCTACAGTTTGTGACGAAGCCTGATCAAATCCTTCATTTGGGTCTATATTATATGAAAACATGTAAACAGAAACAAAGTCCCCATTCCTGTAAGCAGTGGGATTCTCAGCATCCTGGCCGGGAGCTAACTGATTATAAAAATAGTAAGGTACCCTTGGGTCAACAATCCCTTCATATGGATTTCCCTCAACAGGGAAAAAGGAGTTTTGTCCCATCAGAATCTCATAAAAATATGGATTAATGTAAAAATATGAACCACCAGGTGTGTATTCCTGCTGATATCCAGGGTTCCTGTTCATGGGAGCTATGGATGCCCCATAAGGAAACTCAAAATCATCATCCGGGCCAATTAACTGACTTTCATCTCCAAGAAGAGCCCCAACTTCAGCTGAAACATCCTGTACAAGCCTTAACTGGTTGTACATTTTCAATTTCAGTGTTTTTGCAAATTTGGTCCACTTATCCAGGTCCCCCTGATAAATTATATCATCTGTTCCTGGTGATAATCTGGATGTTTTTTGCAAATTTGCTATTCCATCATCAATTAGTTGAAATAGTTCGGGATAAATGTTTTGGCCACTATCATAGGAGGGCATGCGTAATTCTGCCCCCTGGTTAGCCTCTTCAAATGGAACATCTCCCCAAATATCAACAAGTACACTAAAGGTATAGGCTTTCATAATCTGGACAATCCCAATATAATGCCAGTCTTCATTGCCTTCATTTTCCGTTCCCAGTGTGATTATCTGACGAGCTCCCGTAAGTAGCCTTGAATACATTATATTCCAGGGTGTATTTACTTCAAAATCAGTTCCCTGCAAGTCGTAAAACTGATGTGTATTACCCCTTTGAAACATTTGATGTACACAGTTTGATGTATATCCTGAAAGGCCACCAATGGAAGATCCCATTGAACCTGCAAGATCCACCTCAACACTTGTTAGTAACTGACTTACCGGAACACTTGTCGGATTATTAGGATCCTCATTTATATCCAGCCAGTCTTCACACCCAATTAGCATAAGAAGTGCTAATACCATAGCAATTGGATATATATATTTAATGATTATTTTTTTCATTATTCTCATGTTTTAAAATGTTAAACTCAAATTGAACATAAACCTCCTGGTGGATGGTGTAGTACTATACTCTATCCCCTGAATGTTTGAGGCTCCGTATTGATTGATTTCCGGATCATAATTGGTTGATTCCGGAAAGTTGGGAGCCATAAACCAAAGGTTTCTTCCGGTTATGGATACCGAAATTTTACCAAATGGAGTTTTTTCCATCATGGAAGTGGGGAAGTCATAACCCAGACTAATCTCCCTTAAACGATATACCGTAGCATCATAAACATTCCACTCATCGGCAGAATTTATTGCAAATGTTTCACCAAAATAGAGAGAGTTTGTTTCAATCATTGTGGTATTTACAATTTTATTCCCTTCTCCATCGCGGATAGGCTCATAGGTATTTGGGTCACCATAAACCCCTGGTATGATTTTCATCATTTCTCTGTCTTCTGTGGCTTTCAGAACACCTCTTCCCATCATTGACAGTATCGTATTGGAATATAAATCTCCACCTTGTCTCCAGTCAAAAACAGCATTTAACCAGATTCCCTTATAGGCAAAAGTGTTTGTAAGTCCAGCAATGAAATCAGGGTTAGGGTTACCGATAATTGCTTCATTTGGATCCCTTATCAGTTGTCCGTTTGATGGATCAATTAATAGATTTCCATCCTGGTCCCTGGCATCAACAGATCCTTTTATGAGCCCATATTCTTGTCCTGGCCTGAGAACAGCAGAAGCCATGCCTGAAAAATAGGTGGGTGCGTCTCCAACATTGGACTGTAGAATAGTAATCTCATCAACTCCGTCAGCCAGTTCAAGGACAAGGTTCCTGTTATGTGTAAAAGTTACAAAAATATCCCATCTGAAACCAGAGCTTATATTAAAGGGTGTAAGTTGAAGGCCCAGCTCAATACCTTTGTTTTGTATTTTACCGAAATTGGTAAGTAACTGGCTAAAACCTGTGCTTGCCGGTAATGAAACAGGAGCAATCTGGTCTTTTGTGGTTCTGTCGTAGTAAGTGAAGTTCAAGCCAATTCTGCTGTTAAGTAGAAAAATATCAAATCCCAGTTCCACTTCTTCTGTTCTTTCCGGTTTCAGATTTGGGTCTCTTTCGGTAAACTCAAGCGATGCACCAGGTGTAGTAGTTCCACCGGTGGGTGTGAAAGGCAATTCTGCTGTTGGATTAGGGGATGTTGCATAGGTATAGTTAATGTAATATACCGGGCTTATCTGATACGGATAAGTGTCATTCCCTACCTGAGACCAGGCAGCTCTTAATTTCAGGGAGCTAAGCAGGTTTGATTCAATGTTCAAGGCATCACTCAGTATAACAGACCCGGTTACGGCAGGGTAAAAATAGCTGTTATTTGCTTTAGGTAAGGTAGATGACCAGTCGTTTCTGCCTGTTAGTCCAAGGTATGCCCAGCCTTTATAGCCAAGGTTAATGTCTCCATACAATCCCCATATTCTTTTTTGTTCATATCCACCACCAAAAGGAACCACCGCATTTGTATTATTAAGGTCATCTATATCGAAAACCACATAACCTGTTCCCTGTATAGCCTGTGAGTTTCTGGTTCTTTGGTTTATGTTATGGCCTATAATAGTACGTAAATTCCAATTTTCACCAAAATACTTATTGAAAGTAAGCATTAGGTTTGATTCCAGCTGATTCCATGAAATATCAAATGTAGTAACCTGACCTTGTCCCTGTGCACCGGTAGAACCCGGGCGAATAAAGTCTTTTTGACTTTCTGTATAAGAATCAACACCAATTTTATAGCTGATATCTATCCAGTCATTAATTTCATAACCAATACTGAGGTTGGCATTTACCCTTTTTGTGTTTGATCTGAACCCTGCGTTCTCATAGGACCACAGGGGATTATCTGCCTGACCGCGGCCAACCATAAATTCACTTCCAAAGTCAACAGGATTCTGAAATGGCTGGCCATGAACATCCCAGTTTCTGCCTAAATAGAGTGCCCGGGCAAAAGCTGACTGGTTGTTTGAACCCACATTCCCTACACCACTTTGTACTGCTTCTTGTGAACTTTGAATATATGATACTACACCTCCGGCCCTGAACCCATTTTCAAGTTGGGTTTGTCCTCCTACACTTATATTGGTTCTTTTGTAGTTTGTATTTGGGACATATCCATCATGGTTCAGATGGGATGCTGTCATTGATAAAGCAGCATTCTCTGTTCCTCCGTTTATTGTTATGGAATTATCAATTATAACCCCGTTCCTAAATAGCTTTTCAACATTATCAGGGTAGGCTTGGTAGGGAACCTGAGTCCCCCAGAAACTCTCCATTCCGGGACGACCGTCAAACCAATGTGCAATGGAGTCTGTATTCGCATAAGGGCGTGTTCCGATAAATGGGGCTCCCCAGGATCCATTTGCCTGCTGGTAGTTGAAATTGGTTCCGGTACCATATGTATTCTGATATTCAGGAAGATTAGCAATTTGTTCTATTCCAACGGAACCGTTATAAGAGATTTCAAGGCCTTTATTTGAGGCTCCTGCGTTTCCTGATTTGGTTGTAATCAGAACTACTCCATTAGCTGCCCTTGATCCATAAAGTACGGCTGCTGCAGCACCTTTTAATACAGTAATTGACTCTATATTATTTGGATCCAGATCGCCAATTCTGCTACCTGTTGCAGCGCCACTGGATGATCCTGAAAACATTGAGTTTGTGCTGTTATCAAATGGAATCCCGTCCACAACGAACAAAGGCTGGTTATTTCCCGTTAAAGAAGAATTTCCCCTGATCGTAATCCTGGTTGAACTTCCGGGAGCACCACTTGCCCCTGTAATATTTACCCCGGGTATTTTCCCCTGAAGTGCCCTCAGGGCATCTGGTTCAGCAACCTGTTGGATTTGATCACCATCCACTTCTTCAATAGAATATCCAAGAGCTTTTTTTTCTCGTCTGATACCAGCTGCGGTAATTACTACCTCTGAAAGTTCCGTGGCTTTAGTTTCTAAAACCAAGTCAATAACTGAACGGCTATTGATTGGAACTTCCTGAGTGACCATACCAATAAAGCTGAAAATAAGTGTTTTGTAATCAACAAGAACAGCAATTTGGTAAGCTCCATTGATGTCAGTAACAGTACCAATGGTGGTGCCTTTTACAACCACAGATACACCAGGCAGTGTATTGCCGTCATCCTCACTTGTGACAACACCTCTAACATCAATAGTTTGTGCCTGAACTGATAGTAAACCAGCAAACACAATAATTCCGAATAAAATCATTTTTCTTTTCATAGGCTTGAAAATTAGGTTATTAAAAAAGTATGAAATACAACAGTATCCTGAGATATTGTTGCCATTTATTATTTGTAAGGTTTGATGATGCAGCTTAGTTTATATAAAATAAATTAGCTTAACAGGATAAATACTTCCTTAATGATTTATGAAAATAACTGAAGGATTTTGAGGGAGGAGCCAATATTATATGTGAGACAGGTCTTTAAATTGGCAGTTTCGGTATTTTTTGTACTTTTACCTCATAATTCTTCTTTGTTCTACACGGAAAAAGGAAGTTTTAAAATAGCAATCCTTGGTATTCCACGTACCAGGGATTGTTTTTTTGTATTTTTTATTCTAGGTTTTCATAATTGTGTAAATTTTAGAGTTTGTTAATAAATTGATACTGCAAAATATGTAAAACTGATATATGTATTCTAAGTTATAGTACATAAAATATGCCATTTGTTATAATATCCAGTGTATTAGGAGCGTAGATTAAAAGAGCTAAAGCTTAATGTAATTGAAAACTGTCCGAAATTGTTACAAAACCTGTACGATTGTGGGAAATGCGATGTAAAACGGAAGACATATTTGTTTTGGTGCTTTGTAATTACGTGGATTGTAATTTTTGGTACTGTGGTTATTTTTTTTAAAAATTATAGTGAAATTAATGAAAAAAAGAATTAAATATAAATCATTAA
>JAOZKQ010000117.1 GCA_029935275.1 Bacteroidales bacterium
TCTTTTTTAACGCTACACTCAAAGATTTTTTTAACGCATTTTTTCCAAGGCGGAAATATATCAACTTTTTTGGTTATAGTGTAAAAGTTATTTATCTGTGAAATCGCCCATTCTTTATTCAATAAATTGTATTTCATTCATAGCTAAGCCATTTTAACTTACGGGAATATGCAAATTAACAAATATATAAAGTCCTATACTTTTAGACCATCAATAGTTCATTAAACATGGGAAATGTTTGTTAATTAATATTCCGTTTTATCCTTTTTTTCATTCCATCTTATAAAAGCTTCATTCGCTTTCTCAATTTGCACCTGTTCAAATTTCACCTTTCTTTCGTTAGCCGGACGGGAGCACTCTTCATATATAAAAGAGTCGTCAAAACCAGCTTTTCTGGCTGTTTCAGAAGAGCTTGCATAATAAACTTTATCTATCCTTGCCCAGTAAATAGCTCCCATGCACATCGGGCAAGGTTCGCAGGAACAGTAAATCTCACAACCAGCCAGATCAAACGATTTCAAAACTTTAGCAGCCTGCCTGATAGCATTTATCTCGGCATGTGCTGTAGGGTCATGATCATTGGTAACAGAATTACCGGCAGCTGAGAGAATCTCTCCATCCTTTACAATTACAGCTCCATAAGGCCCTCCGTTCTGAGATACACTCTTTACAGACTCAACAATTGCTTCTTCAATAAATTTAATCTTTTTCTTCATAAAAATAGTACTTGTTAATCTTGATTTTTTTCGCTTGCAAATAAGAAAATAGAATAAAAGAATGCAAAAGACATTGCAGCAGATGAAGTTTCCAACATATCTTCTGTTAACAATGAGAAAAATGAAACAGTAAAAAAGATAATAAAATACGGGTTTTTAAAACCTTGCTCCCTAATAACCGGGTAAATTAAGGCAAATATAGCCCATAAAAACCCAAAGACACCAAAGGTCAGGAAAAATGTAACAAACTGATTATGTGCCCGATGACGAACTTCCAATGAAAGCGGTGAATGTATTTTTTCATAATACTCAGCAAAAGCATCAGGAACATCTCCGGTGCCTACTCCAAACCAAAAATGTTCTTTCAATATACCAATCCCGGCTTTCAAATGCAGAATATGCTGCATAATTGAATGCCCTGTTGGATTAGCCCCTAACTTTTGTTCTTCAAATTGCCATAACATTTCATAAAACAAAGGATACATCGATCTTTGGTTGACAAATAAATAATTTGCAACACCGTTTTCAATAATCCTGATCTCTTCCAGCGAAAGAGAAGCCAGTCCTGAAGAATCTTTTCTAAGTCCTTTTGAAGTTAAATAACGAATAATGGTGTAACGCATTTCCTGTCCTTTCAGATCCGTACTGTCATAACTCAGTTTACTTTTTTTACTCCATTCTTTAGCTAACTCATCCTCGTTCACATAAAGCCACAAGTAATTCCCATTTTCCAAATGCTTATCTGTTATTTTATGCGTATATGGATTACCATTAACCGTATATTTTTCCAGCTTATCAAAATTTACCGGAACCACCTCATAAAACCGATTATAATACCTTGTAAAGGTTCCCAGAATAAATATGAAAACAGCAATCCATAAAAAAATAGCAATGAATTTCTTCCACGAAAAGGACATCTTAATAACAACAAAAAAAATAAAAGCAAATCCTATTATACCTAACACAACCAGTCCGGTTATGGATTTTAGAATAAATAAAAATATTACAAACCACATTAGGATAAAAACCTTTATCACCATTTGAAAAAGCTTATCAAACGAATGCTCATCCAGTAAGTTGATAATTATAAAAAACACAGCCATCACAACATAAAGACTAAACCGGATATGAGATACAAACAGAGAGACCTCACGGATATTCTGAATCTGATATCCACCAATACCCAATAGCACCCCTATGCTAATCAGGGTACTAATAAATACAGCTAATACAAAAAAAGTCAATACCCACTTAAGATTTTCCCGGGTAATGGGAGCAGTGGTTCCAATAATTACAGGGAGCAACAATAAAGGCAGTTTAATTTTTAAGTCATGAAAACCATATGTAAAGTTCTTTGTATTAAATAGCCAAAGAATATGAATAAGAAAAAGACTTATAAAAATCAGAATGCTTTTTCTTTCTTTTAAAATTGTAAGTTTTTGTTTTAAACTGCCTTCCAGTATCCAATTAATTAACAGGATAATTACAGCCAAACTTAAGCCAAAAGTTGAAAGGGGTAAGCTAACTGCCAGCAAAATTAATGCTGATAAATAAATGTTTTTATGATTAATTATCTTGTTCCTTATCATTAAAAACTAATTTCAAGGCTATAAAAGTAACATAAAAAATATCTAATATCAATTTACAATCATCATTGAAACCCTTTATAAATACCTAACCTGGACAAGCCAGAAAATAGATTGATAAAAACTGAATTTGGGATAATTGTAATCTAACACTTAACAGGTTATTTATTTGTTTATGCGTTTATGCGTTTATACGTTTATTTGTTTATATCTGCACTTTAAGTTAAACAAATAAAGATTTACGAATATCTATAAAAGATATTTGACCAAAAATTACACAGCCTAGCCCGTTTTTTCGGGGAATGTTAGAAATAAGAGCCTAAATGCAAGTTGCAAATTAATTTTAAGTACTTCAAATATCAGGTCACTAGCCTTAGTGTTAGTGTGCCAATTTAAGTCCTTTATCAATAAAAACAATCATTTCGGGTAACTTATCATAACAAAAAAATATTTCTCTAATAAATTCTTGTATTAAAAAAAATATTGTATTTTTGCAGTCCACAATTTTCAGGGTACTGAATGATTGTATAAAGGTATTAATTAAAAAGTTAGGTTTAAAGTGGATACAACCAGTTATAAAACTAAATCAGCAAATAAAGCAACGGTTAATAAAGAGTGGCTTTTAGTTGATGCAAACGAAGAGGTTTTGGGCCGTCTTGCTTCGAAAGTAGCATACATATTAAGAGGCAAACATAAACCGGATTTCACTCCTCATGTGGATACAGGGGATAATGTAATTATTATCAATGCCGAGAAAGTAAAACTCACCGGGAATAAATGGAAAGAAAAGGCTTATATTAGTCATTCTGGCTATCCTGGCGGACAAAAGGTAATTATTGCTGAAGAGTTGATGAAGAAAAAGCCAATTGCAGTTGTTGAAAAAGCCGTAAAAGGCATGCTCCCAAAAAGCAGACTGGGAAGGGCCATTTTCAGGAACCTTCATGTTTTTGCAGGAAGTGAGCACACTCATGAAGCTCAAAAGCCAAAAGAAGTTAAGTTAAATACTATTATTAAATAAAAGGAATGGACGTAATAAACGCTATTGGAAGAAGAAAAGCTGCTGTTGCCAGAATATATTTGAATGAAGGTAAAGGTAAAATCACAATTAATCAAAGAGAATTAAAAGATTATTTTCCATCCGAAATACTCCAGTATATAGTTTTACAACCGCTGGACTTACTTGAAGCCAGTGGTAAATATGATATCAAGGTTAACCTTGACGGAGGTGGTATTAAAGGACAGGCTGAAGCCACACGTCTTGCCATTGCCAGGGCCCTTGTAAAAATTAATCCTGAAGACAAATCTTCCTTAAGGGCAAATGGTTTTATTACCAGAGACCCGAGAGTTGTTGAAAGGAAAAAACCAGGCCAGCCAAAAGCCCGTAAGCGCTTCCAGTTCAGCAAGCGTTAAAACCGGAACTGAGTCGTGTTTAGTATCTAAATTATCAGGATTCCAAATCAATAACTACGGACTACCTGTTAATTGCTTAAAATATAAAGAACGTAAACATAAACTACATTTAAAATGCAAACACCAAGTTTTAATGAATTATTGGATGCCGGAGTACACTTTGGTCATCTTAAACGTAAATGGGATCCACATATGGCGCCGTATATTTTCATGGAGAAAAACGGTATTCATATCATTGATCTTGAGAAAACCATTGCCAAGCTGGAAGAATCAGCCAAGGCTATTAAACAAATTGCTAAATCAGGAAGAAAAATATTATTTGTTGCCACAAAGAAACAAGCAAAAGACATTGTAGCTGAGCGCATTAAGACAATTAATATGCCTTATGTTACTGAACGTTGGCCAGGAGGGATGCTTACCAACTTCCCAACTATCAGAAAAGCAGTAAAGAAAATGGCTGCTATTGATAAAATGGCAACTGATGGTACTTTTGACCATATGTCAAAACGCGAAAAACTCCAGGTTACCAGGCAAAGGGCAAAGTTAGAAAAGAACCTTGGAAGTATAGCGGATATGGTCCGCCAGCCAGCAGCTCTTTTTGTTGTGGATATCATGAAAGAAGATATTGCTGTTAAAGAAGCACATCGCCTTAATATAACTGTTTTTGGAATGGTTGACACTAATTCAGATCCTCGGGAAGTTGATTTTCCAATTCCTGCAAATGATGATGCTGCTAAATCAATTACCATTATTATTGATTATATTGTTGCTGCTGTTCAGGAAGGTCTGAACGAAAGGAAGATGGAGAAGGAAAAAGAAGCAGAGAATAAAGCAAAGAAAGCTGCTGAAGCTAAAGCAAAAAAAGAAGCTGCTGAGGCAAAAGCAAAGGAAGAAGCTGCTGCAAAGAAAAAAGCAAATGCAGAAAAAGAGGCTAATGAGGTTAAGGATGAGCCAAAAGATACTAAATCTGAGGTAAAGGCAGATGAAAAACCAAAGGAGCCTGTAAAAAAAGTAGCAAGAAAAAGGAAAACCCCGGCTAAGGAGAAATAATCAATAAAATTTAAAATAAAAATGACTCAAATAAAAGCTGCGGAAGTCAGCAAATTAAGAAAAATTACCGGTGCTGGAATGATGGACTGCAAGAAGGCCCTTCAGGAATCTGACGGAGATTTCGACAAAGCAATTGAAATTATAAGGAAAAAAGGTCAGTCTGTTGCAAATAAGAGAGCAGATCGTGAAGCTACAGAAGGCGTTGTTTTGGCCAAAGTTAATGAAGCCAAAAATAAAGGTGCAATCATTGCACTGAACTGTGAAACTGATTTTGTTGCTAAAAACGCAAATTATGTGAATTTTGCCCAATCAATTCTTGACCTTGCTTTAAATGAAGAACCTTCAAATCTGGACGAATTAAAAGGATTAAAGCTGGGTGATTCAACAGTTCAGGAAAAAATTACTGAGCAAGTTGGCATTATAGGTGAGAAACTGGATCTTGCATATTATGATAAAATTGCGGCTGCTTCAGTTACCGCATATATTCATCCTGGCAACAAATTGTCCTCTTTAGTCGGCCTCAACATTGAAACAGATCCACAAACTGGCAAAGATGTAGCAATGCAGATTGCGGCTATGAGCCCTGTGGCAATTGATAAGGAAGGTGTTTCTCAGGATGTCATTGATAAAGAAATAGAAATTGGTAAAGAGCTGGCAAAAAGAGAAGGAAAACCCGAAAACCTCTTAGAAAAAATTGCTTTAGGAAAATTGAATAAATTTTTCAAAGAAAATACTTTACTGAATCAAGCATTTGTGAAAGAAAATAAGAAAACAGTAAAACAATATCTACAGGAACAGAACAAAGAATTAACTGTTACTGAATTTAAACGTTTTTCATTAAATATCTAAGATATTTAATATTCCATTTATTGTACAAACTAAAAAGAGAGAATTGCATTCTCTCTTTTTTTGTGCTGATTTTCCAGATTTTACTTCTATCTTTTTATAATAAAATCAAAAAACAATTACATTCTGGTTATTCTAAAGTCATTTTTTTACTAAATTCGGCACCATAAATAATTAATTATGAAAGAAATTAAACGAATTCTCTTAAAACTCAGTGGAGAAGCTCTTATGGGCAGTGATTCTTCAGGAATAAATACAAAAATAGTAGAAGAATATTGCAAGGAAATTAAGGAAGCGACTCAGTCTGGCATACAGATTGGAATAGTTATTGGAGGTGGTAATATTTTCAGGGGAATGCAAGGAAAAGACAAAGGTTTTGACCGTGTACTCGGAGATCAGATGGGCATGCTTGCAACTGTAATTAATGGACTTGCGCTAAAGTCTATGTTCCAGTCACTTGATGTGCCTGCCAGATTATTTACAGCTATACGGATGGAACCTGTTGGTGAAGGCTACTCACATTTAAAAGCTATTGATGCAATTCAGCAGGGAGAAGTTGCCATTTTTACCGCTGGAACGGGAAACCCATATTTTACCACTGATAGTGCAGCAGCACTCAGAGCCATTGAGATAAATGCAGATGTATTACTTAAAGGAACAAGAGTGGATGGTATTTATTCAGCTGATCCCGAAAAAGATCCAAAAGCTAAAAAATTTACAGAAATAAGTTTTGAGGAAGCTTATAATAAAGAGCTAAAGATCATGGATCTTACAGCATTTACACTTTGCAGGGAGAATAAACTCCCAATGATCGTTTTTGATATGAATACCAAAGGGAATTTACTGAGGATTATTAAGGGAGAAAATCCTGGTACATACGTATTTCCTTAAATGGATTTGAATTTAATTCATA
>JAOZKQ010000118.1 GCA_029935275.1 Bacteroidales bacterium
CGGATACACGGGAGATTACGGTATTCCAACTAATTACCCATACATCCGGATTGCCCCGTAATGCCGGGTTTCCTTATTGGACTGATCGTAAATTCCCTACAATGAAACAGATCCTTGAAGCCCTGCCTGAGCAGGAAATGATCTATCCTCCCGGAACGCAGTATAAGTATTCTAATCTTGGAATTGCCCTCCTGGGTGAGATTGTTTCAGTAGCTTCAGGTATGTCTTATGAAAAGTATATAACTGAGAATATCTTAAAACCATTGGACATGACCAGTTCAAGTGTTTTTTTAACTGAAAGAGACAAAGAAAAGCTTACAGTTCCTTACAGTTATCGTTTCCCCGATGGTTCCCGACGCATCATGCCTTTTACTGATGCCAAAGGCATAGCTCCTGCTGCTAATATAACTTCCAATATTGAGGATATGTCGAAATATATTTCTTTACAATTCCAAAAAGGAAGAAAAGGAGGGAATCAGATTCTTGACAGCTATACCCTGGAAGATATGCAGCGGGTCCAATGGCTTAACACAAACTGGACCAGTGGTTATGGCCTGGGTTTCAGGGTTTGGAAACAGAATAACTATACTATGGTTGGTCATGGTGGCTGGGTGGCCGGGAACCGGTCTCAGATCTCTTTTATTCCCAAAGAAAAAATAGGAATAGTGGTACTAACCAATGCCGATGATGCTTCTCCTGCATTTTTTGCCCGTAAAATATTGGAGTTAATGATGCCTGTAATTAAAAGTGCTGTTACTCCACAAAATCCGGTGGAAAAAGCAGACCCTTTCTGGAAAAAGTTCGTGGGGATCTATACAGACCCTTCCTGGTTCGATACCGAGCTAATGATCTATAATAATCAGCTGGTAATGAATAGCTATAGTATTCCTCCTGAAGACACTCCTGATAGTGAAATCAAAGTTCTAACACCTGTTGGTGCTAACACATTCCGTATGAGTGGCCCAAATGGAAACGGAGAACTGGTTGTGTTTGAAATGGATAGTAATAATAAGGTGGTCAGGATAAAAGTAGGCGAGAACTATATTTTTCCCAAGAAATGAAATAATGGATATACAATATTTGTTAATTTTTTACAAAAAGATCATCAGATTAACATTATTGTTAGTTTGGTTATTTGCATTTATAACACATGCGCAAGAACCTGAAGTTGATAGATGGGACAATCAGTTATTCCTGGGGAATAAATTTAGTGCAGGGATGGGAAGTTGGAGGTTTTCAGGCGAATTGCAAGTTCGCCTGAAAGATAATACTCAGGCACTGGATCGCTGGTTTATTGAAACTATAGCTAGTTATATGCCATCTGAACACTGGGAAATTGCTCCGGAATATCGGTTTACTATAAAATCAGATCATGTTGAACACCGGGTGTCATTTGGAGCTATTTGGAAGCACGAGTTTGGTAAAGGAGAAACGAAAAAAAGCCAACTTTCAAACCAGATCAAATGGCAGGGTGATATGAATAAGGAATTTTTTAATAATGGTCTGCGATATGTAATTTATTATAATTATACTTTGAATCATAGAATTATTCCAAATGCTGCTGGAGGACTGCTTTATCGATGGTCGGAGGCTTTTACAGGTGTTCAGTATATTCGTTTTGCCGCTGGATTTGCCATTATGCTTGATGAGAAGCATTCACTTAACCTTACTTATTGGCTTGGAATGGCAAATGATGGGCATTTATGGACCTTTCAGGGGATGCCATTTATTCAGTTGATTTTTCATCTAAACAAAAACTACAAATATGTACCTGCTAAATTTATTAGTTTTTAGAAATTAATTTTTGGTAATCTCTAAAAATTAGAACATTTAGTCTTACGACTGAAAGGAGTAAATTTTATGAATCTGTAAGGTTTTCAAAATTTTCAATTCGCAGTCCGTCAGCCGAAGGATGAGGCTTTCAATTTTTTTTAAAATGATGCTCTTGATAGCGATCGGGTCTTCAAAGAGCAATTTATAGAGCTTAACTTTAATAAAAGTGCAAAGGCAATGCATGTATACTCTTTGTAAACACCTTTGAAAATGTATATATTTGAAATGAAATTAAATAAAATGCATGAAATATTCAATTGTTATATTAAGTGGTTTTTTAGTAATCAGCCTTATTACCGGATGCGATACCAAGTCTGAATCCGGAGAGGTTTCATCAGAAAGTAGTGAACTCATGTCTGCCAATTCAGTAATTGACTCTCTTGAGCTTAGGGTGAAAGAGTTGGAAAAGAAAAATCGCTTATTGGTCTCTAATCAAAATGTAAATCACATTGAAGGAGATGTTTCTAAGAGGGATGTAGCGTCTCTCCGGGAAATGGTGCTGGATCTGAAAGCAGCTTTAAATAATTTAAATGAATACAAAGATCCTGATAAAGTTCTTCAATATTTTTTGCCTTCATTTTCGACTAACCAGGTAAGTTTTGGAGTCGATAATACAGCACTAATTGCACATTATACCTCCTATGATTATAGAGCATTTCTTAAAAAGAAGATGAGAGAAAAAGGAATCAGGACTGAAATGGGGAAATTTATTTTTTTAGATCTGGAAATCAAGAAAGATATTTTTAATATTACCTTCAAAAACAGGGTTAAGGTCTTTAAAGATGATAAACTTATAATCAACAGAATCATGCTAAATACCCTTAGTGGGAGAATGCATGAAGGATGGAAAATTGGTAATTACTCTTTTGTGTCAATTGATTATAAAGCTGAATAATTTTTATGAAAATTATTCTTCTAAATAATACATTTATTCAGGTAATTCAATAATTTTAATATTCCTGAAATGAATTTCGGCCCCTTCAGATTCAAGGCAGATATAGCCACTTTTTTTAGATGATTTACTAATACCATTTACAAATTTTCCATTAACCGAAAGTTTAATGGTACCATCAACACAAACTACATCGTAAGTGTTCCATTCCCCTTTTCCTTTGCAACGATTTTCAACAGATTTACTGCGTGGACCGCGTGGATTATCGGGAACAATTTTCACACCTCCAACTCCAAAAACTTCGCCATGCACATAAGCAACTGGAGGAGCTTTCCCGTCTTTTGTATTTATTTTAACCCAATCAAGCTCCAGCATCTGAACTTCAACCCCGTTGGGTAAACGATTCTTTCCCGGCTCGGCATTACTCCACACAAAAGTGCCTGAATTACCACCGGCTTCCATGTGTTTCCATTCAATATGAAGCAAAAAGTTTTTATACTCTTTTTCTGAGCGAATCACTCCAATCGGATGGCCGGAACAAATCAATTCTTCACCCTTAATTTTCCAACTATCTTCTTCAGTATTCACCTGAATCCACTGAATAGGTTTAGCTTTAACTTTTTTACCTGAATTAATATTTTCAATGGCCATTTCATCACCAAACTTAAACAATGGTTCCTGGGCAACAGTAACTCCTGCTATAAAAACTAAAAACAGAGAAATACTTATAATTTTCATTTTGACTAGAATTAAATTTTTTAAATAAAAGGTATTAATCCCGGGACAAATCCTGGTCCCTTGTTTCCGGGGCAAGGCCCGGGGAATTTAACCACTTCCATCTCGTCCCGCCGAAGCGGAACGCGAAGGAGGATTAAGTTGCTTTATTTGGTGTCCCTGCCTGTGGAATTTCTTCAGGAATATCGTAGGTCTCTCCAAATACATATTTTTTAGGTCCTAAATACAAATCTGAATTGAACATTTCATCCCATGAAACATCTTTTCCGGTGTAAGCAGAAATTCTCCCCATAATTGTCATCAAGGTTGAATTCACCTGAGCTTCGGCATCATTTACAGTGTTTCCGGTTCTAATACCTGTTACCAGATTAATGTGTTCCTGAACAAAGGGGGTGGTTACTTTCCATTTTGAATCAGTTTCACCTTCTTCGGGATAAGGGTACTTCCAAATTTCATTTCCCTCAAGATCGAAAAGCTTACCAGCAGCATCGGCAAAGCCTTTGGTACCATTTATCTGTTGCAATTTATGATTGCTGCAACCATTTATTTGTCGCGCTGCACAATGGGCACGTACCCCATTTTCATACACATAATCAATACTAAAAAAGTCGTATTGGTCACCACTTACCCTTCTCTGCCTGCCACCCCAACCAACTGCTTTTACCGGTGGTTTTCCCATATACCAGCTCATTACATCAATTTCGTGAATAAACTGCTCCGTAATATGGTCGCCAGAAAGCCAGCAAAAATTTACCCAGTTGCGAATCATGTATTCCATGTCCGTCCATTCCGGGCGTCGGCTACGATACCACAAGGCACCACCATTGCGAATAATACTAGCTCCGGTAATTTCACCAATTTCACCATTTGCAACCCTGCGCTGTGTTTCCATATAATCTTTTTGAACCCGTCTTACAGTACCACTCACCATACAAAGCCCCAGCGATTCTGCTTTTTTTGATGAAGCTAAAACCGAACGCGCACCAACCGGATCGACAGCAATTGGTTTCTCCATAAATATGTGTTTTCGGGCATTTACTGCTGCCTCAACATGTGCCGGACGAAAATGTGGTGGCGTAACCAGCAAAACCACATCAACACCTGAATCAATTACCTTTTGGTAACTATCGAAACCAATAAAACAATTTTCATCAGCCACTTCAACATTTTTCTGCTCTTTTAATTTAGCCCTGCAGTTATCAATTTTATCCTGAAAAACATCACCCAAAGCCGTTATTTGTAAATTTGGCCCGGCGTCTAAAAAATTAATGGCAGCACCGGTTCCACGTCCTCCACAACCAACTAACCCGGCCTTTAATACTTTCCCATCTGGTGCTTGCTCTAATAGTTCAGGAAGCTTTAATTTTTTCTTTCTGGGTTTACCTGAACAGGAAGTCAGTAATCCAGTTGCCCCAATTACGCCAAGGGTTCCAAGGGCAGATTTAGAAATAAAGTTCCGACGGTTCAGTTCTTCATTTTTCATGATAAATAGTTTAATAATTAATCTTTTGAAAAGACGGTGTAATTTAGCTAAAATTATGCAAGAAAATTAAATTTTTAATTCAATAATTTGTAAAGTATCATTTTAATTCAATAATATTCATCTACATTTACTACCAATTAAGCATACTGTGAATTAAAGCAACAAAAATCAGGACGAAATAAATAGTTATATAAATAATTAATATATAGGTATATAACAAATAATAGCTCTATGAAAATTGTGAAAAATAAATTTGTAATAATTTTTATCATCCTTACATTGCTAGCCCTGATTTACAGCGGCTGTAAAAAAGAGGAGTCTCAAGTAAATGGTACTATAAGCCTTAAAGTATTCCTGATTAATTCAGTCTCCACAAAAGGGGCATACATCTATGCTAATGGGGCATACGAATCAGTTAATATTGATATTCAGAAAGTGAGCATACACATTAGCTCTGATACCGCTGCAAATTCCGGTTGGTTCGACCTGGAAACAAATACAGGTATTTATGATCTTTTGGATTATGAAGCTGGTAATGATACTTTGATTGCTTTTGACACCCTTCTTCAGCCTCAAAATATTTCTCAGATCAGATTATTACTGGGGAACAACAACACAGTTGTAGATGGTGGTGAAACATATGATCTTGAAACTCCGAGTGGACAAACCTCTGGTTTAAAAATTCAGGTTCATGCTGACTTACAGGCTGATTTTGCTTATAAAATCCTGTTGGATTTCGATGCGGAAAAATCAATTATTAAAACCGGTAACGGGAAATACAAGTTAAAACCGGTTATTAATACTACAGTAGAACAGCAATAGTGGCATTCATACTTCACCAGTTACAAAATGTTAAATTTATTCGTATATTCACAAATATATTCTAATCAAAAACCATAGCTTATGAAAACAAAAATTGCAATTATCTCAATTCTTCTTCTTGTTATTTCTTTTACAGGTTTTGCACAGAAAAATGATGTTGCCGAAGCCAATAAAATGATTCAGGAATTTAAGGACAAAGACCCGGGGATTAATAAGTTCTTTTCATCAGCAGTTGGATATGCTGTTTTTCCAGGTATCGGGAAAGGTGGCTTAGGTGTTGGTGGTGCAGGAGGGAAAGGAACTGTTTATAAGGGTGGAGCTGCTGTTGCCGATGTTAAAATGTCACAGATCACAATTGGTTTTCAGGCCGGAGGTCAGAAATATGCGGAAGTTATATTTTTCGAGGATGAAGAGACATATAAAGACTTTGTCTCAGGTAATTTTGAGTTTGCAGCTCAGGTTTCTGCCGTTGCGCTCACATCTGGAGCCTCAGCTGATGCTGCCTATAAGGACGGTCTTCTTGTTGTAACAATGGCTATTGGTGGCTTAATGTATGAAGCCTCAGTCGGAGGTCAGAAGTTTAAGATAACGTCTTACTAAACTTGCTTTATAGTTTGTCTTATCCCAGGGACAAGATAATCAGTTTTATAAAAAGAAATTTTTTTATATTTTGCCCATACTTTGTCTTTGCGTAACTACTTGTGCCTGCGTTCTTGCTGTATTAAAGCTATGGCGGATCAG
>JAOZKQ010000578.1 GCA_029935275.1 Bacteroidales bacterium
GAAGGCAGAAGGATGAAGGACAAGAAATTTACGACATTCTATTAAAGAATTATTTTTTTCTAAGTACCAGACTAACCTTCAGTGGCAGATGATCACTAAACCCTCCTAAATACTTATATCCATGAAAAGTAGAAAAAGGCTTATTCCCCAGGTATCTTTCATCATCCATAAGTAAAAACGAGGATTGTACTACTGTAAATGAACCAGGCTCAACGTGAAGGCTACTGTTTTCATTTAATAAAACTCCTGACACCATAATCTGATCTAACTGCTGCCAAACTCCCTGATATTTATATGATCCAGGCCTATTATTAACAGCTCCGGCCAGATTAATAATTGCAGATGGATCAATTGTATCATCCAGACTTTTTGCATTCAAAACATCCTTAATGCTTTTATTTTCAGGCTTATCATTAAAGTCACCCATTATTAATATGGATGGATCATGTATCACCCGAAAAAGGCTATCCACTTCTTTTCTAAGTACACTTGCCACCTTCTTTCTTTTGTACTCGGATTCCAACTGACCGCCCCTGCGGGAAGGCCAATGATTTACAAAAATATGCAAGGTATCTATATTAAAAGGGAATACTCCTTTTACATAAAGGATATCCCTTGTCTTAATTTCCGGATGATCTTCAAAACAAATAGAAATTGCCTTTGAGGAAACAGGATGAAAAAGATCATTTCTATATAAAAGTGCTACGTCTATCCCACGTACATCCGGTGATTCATAATGAATAAACCGGTACTCCATTTTGGAAAGCGGACTTGTATAAACCAAACGATTTAAAACCTTTTCATTTTCCACCTCACACAAACCAACCAGGACAGGGGGATCCCACTCTCCGGAAGCAAGTATGGATTTATACAAATGATTGATCTTCTTATAATACTTTCTTGAGGTCCAGTGACGGGTGCCATCCGGCAGAAATTCTTCATCCAGTTTCAATGTATCATCACTTACATCAAACAGATTTTCTACATTATAAAAAATAACACTAAACTTATTTTCAGTAAGTAGTGATTGAGAATTGCCATTCCCCGGAAATAATAATAAAAACCCGAGTAAGAAAAAAGCCCCGGTTCTATTTGAGAGAAAAAAATTCATTTTCTAAAAAGAAATAATTATTTATTTTCAAGCCGTTCAAAAGCACCAAGGTCAGGCCCGGCATCATCCAGACGACCCACGCCTAAAAGGTCCACAGGCACAGAAGCTGCAATTGTTGCTGACCCAATATCCTGGGCAAAAGAAAGGGTATCCAGCTCATAATTATAATCAAATGCAGAGATAAACCCTGGATCCTCATTTTTCCATACACTATTAAAAAACCCAGGATCGGAAGTATGTACAGAGGTGTCCACCTTCATAAGGCAGTGATCAAAATAATAGTTAAAATCACCGGCACCTGCCAGCTTATCCATAACGATTTCATTTTCAAGATTTCCATATATAATACAATTGCCAAAATCAGCCTGTACAAGGTCTCCTGTGAAAATTGCCGTATCATTAAAATTATAATAATTTGAAAGAACCAGAGTTGGAGTTGCCCTGTGAGACCAGGACCAGTAATTTGCAAAAGTGCAGTGAGTAAACTGGTAATTACCACCGGTAGTAAGGGCCGTTGTAAAAAAGGCACAATCGGCAATTAAACAATTCGATGCTTCTATGGTAGCACCTACAGAGGAAAGCCCGGCATAAGTCATATGCTCAATTACCGTATTTGTAAGGATCAGGTCAGGAGGGGTATCAGATGAATAGAAATTCCCAAGATGAATGCCAGTAACCCCATTCATTATCCTGGCATAATTAATCTTGTTTCCGGCACTTCCATTTATAAAGTACAAACCACCCCACTGGCCGGGTATATCTTTATACATTTCATC
>JAOZKQ010000008.1 GCA_029935275.1 Bacteroidales bacterium
GTCTCCTGACTTCCGTCTTCCTATTTATAAGAACCTCTTTTTAAAACGGAAATTTCCTTATCTGTAAGATATCTCCATTTGCCCCTGGTCAATCCTTTTTTTGTTAAGCCGGCAAAATAAACCCGGTCTAATCTTTCTACTCTATAATCAAGTGATTCAAATAACCGGCGAATAATCCGGTTTCTGCCGGAATGGATCTCTATACCTATTTCTCTTTTATTCATCGGGTCAATATAGCTGATAGAATCGGCTTTCATAAATCCATCATCCAGTGTAATTCCTTCTGCAATTTTTTCTATGTCTTCCCGGTTCAGGTTTTTGTTAAGACTAATCTGGTAGATCTTTTTTTTCTGATATTTGGGATGTGTGAGCTTTTTTGTAAGGTCTCCATCATTGGTGAGTAGCAAAACACCTGTTGTCATTCTGTCCAGTCTGCCAACCGGGTATATCCTTTCATTTGGTTTTGAACGGATTATTGAGAAAACTGTTTTTCGGTCTTGCGGATCATCAGTTGTTGTAATCACATCTTTTGGCTTATTCATCAAAATATATACATTTTTTTCGGGAATGAGTTTCTTTCCTTTATACTTTACTTCCGCACCCGGAGAGACTTTAGTTCCCATTTCAGTTACCTTTTTGCCATTTATTGTAACATTACCCGTTAGTATTAGCTCATCAGCCTCCCTTCGCGAGCATAAGCCTGAGTTGGCAATGTACTTATTCAGCCTTATTCCATCTTTTTGTGATATTGTTGTTCTCGTGGCAGATGACGTGGATTCTTTCGCGTTTTCGGATTTTTTTTCCTGTCTTGGTTGCCTTCTGGGTCTGGGGGTTTTAGAAACTTTTGACATAATCTGAATGAATAAGATAATTTATATTAATTTTGGTTTCAAATTTAGCATTTCAAAACTGATTTTTTGTACAAATATAAAAGTGTTCATTCAGGTTTTCAAAATCTTTTTTATTTTACTCATACAGAAATCAATAAATTAGTTATTAAAATTGGATTATGACCTTAATAAAATCTATTTCAGGAATCAGGGGTACAATTGGAGGAGAACAGGGTGTTAACCTAACACCTCCCGATGTGCTAAAGTTTGTAACAGCTTATGGAAAGTTGCTGAAGGAACGGAATCAAAAGACAAAGCTTACTGTAATTGTAGGCAGGGATGCCAGGATTTCAGGCCCTATGGTAAATCACCTGGTTACAGGTACTTTAATGGGCCTGGGTATTAATATTGTTGAAATTGGACTGGCAACGACTCCTACTGTGGAAATGGCTGTGATTCATGAAAAGGCAGATGGTGGAATAATAATTACAGCAAGTCATAACCCGGGTGAATGGAATGCCTTAAAATTGTTAAATGAAAAAGGGGAATTCCTTAATGCTGAAGAAGGTCAGCGGATTGTTGAATTAGCAGCTGTACCGGATCATACTTATTCTAAAGTGTCTGACCTGGGGATCGCATTACATCCCGGATCTTATCATAAGAAACACATAGACAAAATTCTGGATTTAGCCCTGGTGGATTTAGAAGCCATTCGTAAAGCTGATTTTAAAGTTGCAATAGATTGCGTAAATTCTGTTGGTGGACTTGCAATACCTCAATTGCTTGAAGCATTGGGGGTATCAAAGGTCATTCAGCTTTATTGTGATCCGAATGGTAAATTCCCTCATAATCCTGAACCTTTGCCAGCTAACCTGAGTGATATTTTTGAAAAAGTGAAATCTTCTGGTGCTGATGTAGGTTTCGTTGTTGATCCTGATGTTGATCGTTTAGCTATTGTTAACGAAGATGGTACGTTTTTTGGTGAGGAATATACCTTGGTTGCAGTTGCCGATTATGTACTTCAAAATTCACCTGGAAATACGGTTTCAAATTTATCTTCAACACGCGCATTAAACGATGTTACTGTGAAACATGGTGGTAAATATTTTTCTTCAGCAGTTGGAGAGGTTAATGTGGTTGAGGAAATGAAACTGCAAAAAGCTGTAATCGGTGGAGAGGGGAATGGAGGTGTTATTTATCCGGCATTACATAGTGGAAGGGATGCACTGGTGGGAATCGCATTGTTCCTTTCTCATTTGGCAAAATCGGGACTTAAATGTTCTGAGTTGCGGAAAAAGTACCCTGAGTATTACATTACAAAAACCAAAGTACAGCTGGATGCCGACATGAACTTTGAGGAGCTTATAACTGAAATTAAAAAGAAATTCAGCAGCTATAATATCACAACTATTGATGGTATTAGGGTTGACCTTGAAAAGGAATGGTTTCATATTCGGAAGTCTAATACGGAGCCAATAGTTCGGATTATTGCAGAAAGTAATTCAGTTGAAGGCTCAGAAGCGCTTGTTGGTGAAGTACAAGAAATATTCAGTAAGTTTCAATAAAAAATGATTAATAGGGAATAATATTAAGGCCTTGGTGGTCTTATATGTGCTATACATGTGTTAAAGTTTCTTAAATTTTGAAATTCGATGATAAAAAAAATTACATTTGTGAGAATTGTATCAGTTACCCTTCTATAAATAAACGTTCAAAATGAAAAAATCAATTATTATAATCCTGTCAATAGTTGCAATTGCAATCATTGGGCTGGTAGTTTTTAATCGCTTAACAAAAGAGGATGATGTTTCTCAGTTGGAAACGGAGGTAACTCAGGGTAAGTTTGAAATTATTGTAGCCGTTACCGGTGAATTACAGGCGGAAAATTCTACACAAATTACTGCTCCTACTGAATTAAGGACAAGCAGGAGCCACCGGTTTTCTCAAATTAAGATCCAGGACCTTATACCTGAGGGGACAGTTGTCGATTCTGGAGCTTATGTGGCTACTCTTGACAGGTCTGCTGTTACTAACCGAATTAAAGATATGGAGGATGATATTGAAATAAGGGAAACTGCCCTGATGACTACCCGCCTTGATACTACCATGCAGCTTGGAAATCTTAGAGATGATATTATAAACCTGAATTATAATATGGAGGAAGCTGAAATTACCCTTGATCAGTCAAAATATGAATCTCCTGCTGTGATCAGGCAGGCACAAATTAGTCTGGATAAAGCAACTCGTGCGTATGTGCAGGCAAAAAAGAATTATAAATTGAAGGTAAAGCAGGCGGCAGCCGATATGCGAAATGCAGAGATAAATCTTGCCAGTGAGAAGCGGGATTATGAGGACATACAGAAAATTATTCAAAAGTTTGTAATTCATGCTCCTTCCGCAGGCATGGTTATCTATAAAAAAGAATGGGGAGGCCAAAAACGTAAGGTTGGTTCTATGATAAGTCCATGGGACCTTACTGTGGCTACCTTGCCTGATCTTTCTTCAATGATCTCAAAAACTTATGTAAATGAAATTGATATTAGTAAGATAAAAGTGGGGCAAATTGTGAGAATTGGAGTTGATGCTTTTCCGGAGAAAAAATATAATGGAAGCGTATTTGAAGTGGCAAACATAGGGGAGCAACTTCCTAATACAGATGCCAAAGTATTTGAGGTGTTGATAAAACTGGATGAGGTTGATCCTATTCTGCGGCCTGCAATGACTACCAGTAACCAGATGGTAACTGCTGTTCATGAAGATGTTCTTTTCATACCTCTTGAGGCGGTACAATTTGTTGACAGTATTCCAATTGTTTACAAAAAGAATAAGGAAAGGCAGGTAGTTATTTTAGGGGAATCAAATGAAAATGAAGTGATTGTTGAGCAAGGGCTGAAGGCTGGCGATAAATTGTTATTGTCCATTCCTGATAAACCAGAAGATTATAAATTAATTGGAGAAGAGTTGATACCTGTATTTAAGGAACGTGAACGTCAGAAAAAGATACTGGATGAAAAAAAGAAAACCGATGGAGGAAAAAATATGAAGAACCAGGTGAAACGTCGGCCAGGACAAAGACCACCAGGAATGAAGGCTGGTGAAATGAAGAATGTCAGCTCGGAGAAATCTTCCGGTACAACCATAAAAGTACAAAAGAAATAAACAGTTACATTTATCTTTTAAATTAAATGTGCAACCTTCTTTGAGGCTCTTTTAAAGTTTATAAATATATAAAAGATTATAAATGAAACGATATTTTCATGACATTGTCATAGCTTTTGAGAGCATTCTCGCAAATAAACTAAAATCTATTTTAACAGCTTTGGGTATTATTTTTGGTGTGGCAGCTGTAATCAGTATGTTGGCTATAGGTAATGGGGCCCAACAGGAAATTCTGGAGCAAATTGAAATGGTAGGTGTGAATAATATTGTGATTACTCCTATAGTTGAGGAGAAATCGGGAGAAGATAATGGCGAAACTGAAGGTAATGGAAATGAAAAAAAATCAAAATTCTCCAGGGGCCTTACCCTCAAGGATGCAGAGTCAATAAAGCAAATTATCCCATCAGTTCAAAAAACAAGCCCTGAAGTTTCTTTAAACTCATTTGTGATGCAGGCAGGAAAACGGTCATCAGCAAAGATCATAGGTGTTTCAAAAGATTATTTTGACTTATACAACCTTAGTGTACAGGACGGGAGTTTTTTTAATACATACCAGGAAGATCATGGCATTCAGGTTTGTATTATTGGAGCTAATATTAAAACTAAATTTTTTAGTCAGACTGACCCGATTGGCCAATACCTGAAGTTTGGGAATATATGGTTGAAAGTAATTGGAGTTTTGAAAAAATCAAATGTTTCGATTACCGCATTTGAAGATTCTGGTGTAAATGTATATAATGATAATTTATATGTTCCGGTTAAAACCATGTTAATGCGCTTTCAAAACAGGGCTCTGATAAATACACGGAATATGCAATCAGTATCAATGAGGGTTATGGGAGGTTATTTTTCCATGCGTAGTACAAGTCCGGGTCAGAATACAAGCAGCAATTATCACCAGTTGGATAAAATTACTATACAGGTTGAAGAGACTGGTCAGTTAAGCTCAACTGCAAAAATTGTAAGCAGGATGATCTTAAGACGGCATTCAGATGTCAAAGATTTTGAAATTACTGTTCCTGAGCTTCTTTTAAAACAACAGCAAAGAACGAAGGATGTGTTTAATATAGTACTGGGGGCCATTGCCAGTATTTCTTTGATAGTTGGAGGGATTGGTATAATGAATATTATGTTTGCCTCCGTCATGGAGCGTATTAAGGAGATTGGCACCCGGATGGCGATAGGGGCAAAGAAAAAAGATATTGTGATTCAGTTTTTATCTGAAGCCATACTGATTAGTGTTACCGGAGGTTTCATTGGCGTATTTTTAGGAATCGTCATTTCCAAATTGATTGCTGCTTTTGCTGATATACTTACCATAGTCTCTCCATTTTCAGTATTGGTTGCATTTGGTGTTTCTGCATTGGTAGGTGTTGTTTTTGGATATTCACCTGCAAAGCGGGCTGCAGAAAAAGATCCTATTGAATCATTACGTTACGAATAAAATTTATTATAATGAGCAAAAAATTAATTGTTTATCTGTTCGCAATTTTAGTTTTTTCGGTATTCTCTATTCCTGGAATATCCCAAACAGAAAAAGAATTGACCCTTGATGCGGTGCTGGAGATAGCAAGGGAGCAGTCTCCTCAGGCAGTTTTAGCAAAAGCCAGGTTTCTTGGAAAATATTGGTCATTCAGAACCTTTAAGGCGAAGTACCGGCCATCTTTAGGTATGAACACTAACCTGGTAGATTTTAACAGGGCTTTGGAAAAGGAATATAATTTTGATACAGGAGAAGAATATTATGTAGAAAAATTCTCCAATAATTCTCAAGTGGCTTTAAACCTGACTCAAAATGTTGGATTTACGGGTGGTACTGTTTTTGCACAGTCGTCAGTTCGCAGATTTGATATGTTTGGTGATAACCCAAGTTCCCAGTATATTACTGTACCTGTTAGTATAGGTATTACTCAACCCCTTTTTCAGTATAATCCCTTAAAGTGGGAAAAGAAAATTGAGCCTATCAAGTACGAAGAAGCAAAAAAATCCTATATAGATGATGTTGAAAATGTTTATCAGCGAGCAGTAAGTTTATTCTTTAATCTTGCTTTAGCTCAGCTAAACATGGAAATAGCTGAAATCAATTATTCAAATTCAGACACCCTTTATAAAATTTCAAGGGGCAGGTACAATATTGGAACAATTGCTGAAGATGAACTACTTCAAATGCAATTGAGGTTTCTGAATGCCGGGGCTGACCTTAATCAAAGGCAGATTGATCTTCAGATTCAGGAATTCCAGCTTAGGTCATTCCTGGGATATAATAATAATGTATCCTTAAGATTAATTGTGCCCGATTCAATACCGGAATTAACTGTGGATTATAATGAAGCACTGGCTCTAGCTTATGGAAACAATCCCGAAATTCAAAATATGGACAGACAACTGATTGAGGCTGAGAGAGATGTGGCTCAGGCAAAAGGAGAGAAAGGCCTGAAAGCAGATATCTTTGGTTCATTTGGTTTTACGGGAAGTTCCTACCAGCTTGATGATGCTTATCAGAGTTTGGCGGATCAGCAAAGGTTGAGAGTTGGATTGAGTTTTCCGATTTTGGACTGGGGTTTGGGAAGAGGCCAGCTAAAAGTGGCACAATCAAATCAGGAAGTAATTATGGTAAATGTGAGGCAGGATCGTATTGACTTTGATCAAGGTGTATTTTTGTCAGTTGCACAATTTAATTTTCAGGATGATCAGGTTCAAATTGCGGCCAAAGCTGATACAATTGCCCAAAAAAGATTTGAAGTTTCTAAACAGAGATTTTACATTGGAAAAATTGATGTTCTTGACCTTAATGTGGCTGACTCTGAAAAAGATATTGCCAGGAGGAACTATATAAGCACCCTCAGAAATTATTGGACTGATTTTTATATGGTCAGGAGGCTTGCTTTATATGATTTTATAAAACAAGAAACACTTTCTGCAGACTTTGATGCAATAACAGAATAGAATATTTTACCATCCTGTCCTGGATAAGCCAGAAAGTAGATTACTGAAAATTTTAATTTGGGATAATTGTAATCTAACACTTAACAAGTTGTTATTTGTTTATATCTGCACTTTATGGTAAACGAAAAAACAGTTAAACAGTTAAACACTTAAACAAATAAACAGTTAAACGAATAAACACCTACGGATATCCATAAAAGATATTTTACCAAAAAATGCATAGCCTGCCCGGTTTTTTTTGGGAATGTTAAAAATTTGGGCCTATTGAAAAATGTGTTGTAGGACATGTTTTAAATCATCATTTTTAACTACTTTCGTAACATAATAAAAATACAATCAATTAACCTGTTTAAAAATTTAATAAAATGAAAATAACTGTTATTGGCGCAGGAAATGTTGGGGCAACATGCGCAGATGTAATCGCCCATAAAGAACTGGTAAAAGATGTAGTACTTCTTGACATCAAGGAAGGAATGGCTGAAGGAAAAGCTCTGGATATGTGGCAGTCAGCGGCTATTGAGAATTATGATACACGGATAACCGGTGTTACCAATGATTATGAAGCTACCGCAGATTCCAGTATAATTATTATTACTTCCGGCCTCCCACGGAAACCGGGTATGTCAAGAGATGATCTTATATCAACCAATGCTAAAATTGTAAAGGAAGTAACATCAAAAGCTGTTGAATATTCCCCGGATGCAAAGATTATTGTTGTTGCTAATCCCTTGGATGTTATGACTTATACTGCTTGCCTGGCTTCTGGGAAAGACACCCGAAGTGTATTCGGAATGGCCGGAATCCTGGATACGGCCAGGTTTAAAGCATTTATTGCAACTGCATTGAATTGTTCTCCAAAAGATGTTCAGTCTTTGCTTATGGGTGGCCATGGTGATACAATGGTTCCATTACCCAGATATACAACCGTTAGCGGAATTCCTTTGACAGACCTGATGGATAAAGAAACAATTGATGCCATTGTGGACCGTACACGTAAAGGTGGTGGGGAGCTTGTTAAGTTAATGGGTACATCTGCCTGGTATGCTCCGGGAGCTGCAGCCGCACAAATGGCAGAGTCAATTATCCGTGACCAGCACAGAACATTCCCTGTTTGTGTTGGACTTAAGGGTGAATATGGAATGAATGATGTATTCCTGGGAGTACCCGTTAAATTAGGAAAGAATGGTATCGAGGAAATAATTGAGGTGGATCTGAATGACGAAGAGAAAAAATTACTGGAAGAATCTTCTGATGCTGTTAAAGGAGTGATGGCTGTTTTGGATGACATGAAGTTCTTTGATAATAAGTGCTAAGTGATTTATAAAACGAATTATTGTTTATTGAATATAAAGTGCCCGGAACATGGGCACTTTTTCTTTATAATAGTACAATGTTTAAGTAGAGTCCGTTTCCGCTTATTGGGATTATGATTAAAAGTGACCTCAGGAGAATAATAGAAATCATCTATCTGTGGGATTGGTAGTTGAGATACCCTGGGAATATGGAAGCATATTCTTTTGCATGGTCTTTCAGTTAGTATTTTTAATGGCTACAAATCAATAATTTGTAATAACTTGGTAATCTGTTTAAGTATAATATAAAAACACAAATAAATTCTAAAAAAAATTAATATCTTTGCGCGACATTTTAAGTACCTGTTAATTTACGCAAAAAGTTTGCAATTAAATAATCATTAAAGATGCGAAACAAAGGAGCTATATTATTTTTAATCGTTACGATAACACTTGTTGTTATTTACCATTTGTCGTTTACCGTAGTTACTTCCCTCGTGAAGAAAGATGCTGCTGAATATGCAGAAGGAGACCTGATCAAAGAATCAAATTACCTGGATTCCATTGCCAGTCTTACCAAGGATGAATGGAGTTATCTGGGTAATACTTATAGGGAATGCCAGGGAAAAGAGATAAATCTTGGCCTTGACCTGAAAGGAGGGATGAATGTAATTCTTGAAATCTCTGTTGTTGATATTATTAAGTCCTTATCAAATTACAGTACAGATAGTACTTTTGTGCAAGCCTTAAATCTGGCTAATGAATATCAGAAAGATAGCCAGGAAGATTATGTCACCCTTTTTGGAAGGGCTTTTAAAGAGGTTGACCCTAATGCCCGGTTGGCAGCTATTTTTAACACCATTGAATTAAAGAGCCAGATTGATTTTAACTCAAGCAACCAGGATGTACTGGCTGTTATTCGGACTGAAACCGAGTCTGCAATGAGTAATTCATTTAATATTCTTGAAAGCAGGATAAACCGATTTGGAGTTTCTCAACCAAGCATTCAGGAAATTGGTAACCAGGGGCGAATTATGATAGAATTACCCGGGGTTAAGGATCCTGAAAGGGTAAGGAAACTTTTACAGGGAACTGCTAATCTTGAATTTTGGGAAACCTATGAGTACAGCGAGGTGGCACCTTTTCTAATGGAAGCTAATGCTAAGCTTAGAGTTATCCTTGGCGTTGGACAGGCAAGCGATACAAGTTTGGTATCAACTTCTGGTGATAATGACGGTACACAGGCAGCTCCTGCAGATACATCAAAATCTTTGCTGGATATGATGGAGTCAGATTCACTGAAAGAACCGGAAGAGACTCAGGATTTAACCAGGTTTAAGAAAGAGAACCCTTTATTTGCTGTTTTGTATCCAAATACTACACGCGATGGACAGTTTGTTCCGGGTTCAGTAGTTGGTTTTAGTCATTATAGAGATACTGCTAAGGTTAATAGATATTTGAATATGGAGCAGGTTCATGCCATATTCCCCAGAGACTTAAAGTTTGTTTGGCATTGGAAGCCCTATAAGTATGATGAAACTCAAAATTTATTTGAATTGCATGCCATTAAAGTGACTACTCGTGATGGTCGTCCTCCTCTTGGTGGAGACGTGATTACCGCTGCCAGGGAAGAGGTTGACAATATTACTGGTGACGCTCAGGTTTCAATGAACATGAATGCAGAAGGGGCAAAAACATGGGCACGTATGACAAGAGAAAATATTAACAGGTGTATTGCTATTATGCTTGATGGTTATGTTCGTTCTGCGCCCAGAGTAAATCAGGAGATTAAAGGAGGAAGCTCTCAGATTACAGGTGACTTTACAATAACAGAAGCTCAGGACCTTGCAAATATACTGAAATCAGGTAAGTTACCTGCTTCGGCAAAGATTGCCCAGGAAACAATTGTAGGACCAAGTTTGGGTAAGGAGGCCATTCAGGCAGGTATGAACTCTTTCATAATTGCTTTTGTTATCGTACTCCTGTATATGATATTTTATTACAGTCACCGGGCAGGAACAGTAGCTGATATCGCTTTGATAACTAACATGTTCTTTTTAATTGGAGTGCTTGCCTCACTGGGTGCCGTACTTACCTTGCCTGGTATTGCCGGTATTGTATTGACTATTGGTATGTCGGTGGATGCAAATGTGCTTATTTATGAACGTATAAAGGAAGAATTGCGATCGGGGAAGGGAATTAGGCTGGCAATAAAGGAAGGATATAAGAACGCAAATTCAGCAATTATTGATGCAAACGTTACAACTCTGATAACTGCAGCTATTCTGTTCTTCTTTGGGACCGGACCAATTAAAGGTTTTGCTACAACACTCGGAATTGGTATTCTTACTTCTTTGTTCTCTGCCATATTTATTACACGAATCATTTTTGAGAAATATTTGGACAAAAATGGTACTTTGTCCTTTTCAACCAGGTTAACCCAAAATGCTTTTTCGAATACAAAAATTAAGTTTATCGAAAAAAGGAAAATATTCTATGGGGTTTCAACAGTGCTTGTGCTTATAAGTTTTGCTACATTATTTACAAAAGGTTTGAATCAGGGTGTTGACTTCACAGGGGGAAGAACTTATGTGGTAAGATTCCAGGAGCCTCATTCAACAGTTGAAGTGCAAGGGCTTTTAAGAGATGCATTTGGGGAATCTCCGGAGGTGAAAGTGTTTGGAAATGACAGGCAATTGAAAATTACTACGCAGTACTTAATTGATGATTCTGAGGCTGATGATATGGTGGAAGAAAAACTATACCAGGGTCTAAAGCCTATCATTGGCCCGGATGTAAGTAAAGAAACATTTTTGTCTGATTACAGGGAAAGTTCACAAACTGTAGGTCCTACTATTGCTGATGATATAAAGGTGCGTGCAGTATGGGTTATTGGTCTGGCACTGTTGTTTATGTTTCTTTACATTCTTTTAAGGTTCAGAAATTGGCAATTTGGTATGGGTGCTATCATAGCTCTTCTTCACGATAGTATTATAGTTCTTGGTGTCTTTTCATTGCTGGATGGCGTGTTGCCTTTTTCACTTGAAATTGATCAGGCGTTTATTGCAGCAATCTTAACAGTAGTTGGTTATTCAGTGAACGATACAGTGGTTGTTTTTGACCGTATTAGGGAATATGTTGGTCTTTACAGGAAACGGGATAGGTTAGAAATTATGAATATTGCATTGAATAGTACCCTTAGCCGTACGATCAGTACCTCATTAAGTACTTTTATTGTAATTCTTACGATCTTTATTTTTGGTGGCGAAGTAATTCGCGGATTTACATTTGCCCTGATGATTGGTGTGGTTGTAGGTACCTATTCTTCCTTATTTGTTGCTACACCCATAGTTTACGATACGGTAAAAAAGGATGAAACAACACGTGTCTTGAAAGGCAAACGTCGTACATAGACTACACTTAGAAGAGCCTGTTTATAAAATGATGTTAAGAATATTCAAGGTTGAGGTGTCATGCTGAGCTTGCCTGGATGCTTGTGATATCTTCAAAGTCAGGAGTTTATGCTTATTAATGACTGAATTTGAAGGCAAGCATAACGAAGAGATCGGACATTATGAACAGACACTAAGTAGATATTTTAGAGAACCTTGTACCATCTTTTGTTACAAGGTTTTTTTATTCGCAACAACTTTATTAAATTCGCAGTAGATTATTATACCAGGCTTTTGTTTGGACAGGCCGGTTATATTGTGGGTATTTTTGGTTATACCATTATTATTGGAGTAGTAAAGATTTATATTAGAAGAAAATGAATACTTTTTTGTTTATTAGTGGAGGAGAAATATTTATTGTAATGATTGTTGTCCTGTTATTGTTTGGGGCAAATAAGATACCTGAAATAGCCAGGGGATTGGGGAAAGGGATGAACGAGTTTAAAAAGGCTACAGATGATATTAAAAAGGAGATTAACAATAGCTCAGGTGATATTGCGGATGACATTAAAGAAATTAAAGATTCCTTTAAGGATATCAAATAAGAAATAATGTTTTGATGTCTAACCCCTTTTTACATTATACTTAATTATAAACATTGGAGCTTAAGTCATTTGTTGAACTTATTGGAGGATTGGTTTTATTACTGGGTGCCGGGCATTTCCTGGTACTTGGCAGTGTATGTCTGGCTCGTAGATTAAATGTTTCTACCCTCGTAGTTGGCTTGACTGTTGTCTCTTTAGGAACCTCAGCTCCTGAACTTCTGGTAAGTTTGAATGCAGTCATTACCGGCCACCCCGACATCGCTATTGGGAATGTGGTTGGATCTAACATTTCAAATATAGGATTGGTCCTTGGTATTACTTCTTTGATTTTTCCTTTGGCGGTTCGTTCCAGTTCAATAAAGTTTGACTGGCCTGTAATGATGGCTTCCGGGTTGTTGCTATACTGGTTTGGTTTGGATGGCCAGTTTAACCGGCAGGAAGGTATGATCTTTTTGATTGTACTTGCTTCATATATCTTTTATTCCCTGGCCAAGTCCAGAAAAAATGAAGCCCTGGTTCCTAAAATCCCGATAGAATTTAAGATGTCCTATACAATTACAATTTTGGTTATCTTGCTTTCCACATTAGGGCTTATGTTTGGGGCAAAGTTTCTGGTGCTGGGAGCTACAGATATTGCTCGTTTTTTTAATGTAAGTGAAAGAGCAATATCAGTTTCCCTGATAGCTGTTGGTACAAGTCTGCCTGAATTAGTTACATCTGTGGCAGCTGCTATTAAAAAGGAATCAGATATTTCTATAGGTAATATTATAGGTTCAAATATTTATAACACCTTTGGTATTCTGGGAGTTACCGGAATCGTTAAGCCAATTGATCTCGGTGAAAAGATTATGGGTGAGGATCTGTACTGGATGATGGGTTTCTTTGTACTCCTTTTCCTTCTAATTCTTCCTCTAAAGGGGGGGGTGATAACCAGGCTTAAGGGAGTTATCTTAATATTGCTTTACGGATTGTATATATATACTGTTTTTAAACCTTAAACACGGAAGAATGATTGTTGCAAAAAATATAGTAAAATCATTTGGTGATCTTCAGGTTCTTAAAGGAATTGATCTTAAAATTGAAGAAGGAGAGATTGTTTGCATCATTGGTGAGAGTGGTGCGGGTAAAACTACTTTTCTGCAAATCCTTGGTACTCTTGACCGCCCCGATTCTGGTGAAATATTATTTAATAATGTAAATGCAATGAATCTGAAGGAAAAGCAACTTTCAAAATTCAGAAATCAAAACATAGGTTTTGTCTTTCAGTTTCATCATTTATTGCCTGAGTTCACTGCCCTGGAGAATGTATGTATTCCTGGTTTTATTGCCAATCGTTCAAAATCTGTAACTGAAAAAAAAGCTAAAGATATTTTGCATTTTTTTAAGCTTGACGACCGGCTTGACCACAAACCTTCAGAACTTTCAGGAGGTGAACAGCAAAGAGTTGCTGTTGCCAGGGCACTGATCAACCAGCCTAAACTGATCCTGGCAGATGAACCTTCCGGGAACCTGGATAGTAGAAATAAAAAGGAACTGCACCAATTATTGTTAAGGACACGTAATGAATTTAATCAAACCATTGTAATTGTAACCCACGACAGATTGGTGGAGAAAATCTCCGATAGAATATTGACAATGAAAGATGGTATAATTCTCCACTAATTATAGCTATGCAATTTCAAAAGGATTTAAAAGATTTTCTGGAAGAAAAAAGCGCTTTTTATAATCAACCAAAATTTATTGAGTCCGATCCTGTTCAAATCCCTCATTTATTTACTCAGAAAGAAGATATTGAAATTTCGGCCTTCCTTACTTCAGCTATTGCCTGGGGAAGAAGGAGTATGTTCATTAAAAAGGCCGTGGACTTAATGAGTTTGATGGAGAATAGTCCATACGATTTTTTAATGAATGCTACGGAAAATGATTTAAAGCGATTTCTGAATTTTCAATATCGTACTTTTAAAGACGGGGATGCCGGATATTTTGTTTTATCACTGCAAAATATCTACCGGAATCATGGTGGCTTACAGGCTTTGTTTGAGACTGCATTTTTTGAAACAGCTAGCATAAAAATGGCACTAACCAGTTTCAGGGAGGTATTTTTAAGCTTGCATCCTGAACAGCGTACATTGAAGCATGTTGCAGATGTGAGCAGGGGCTCGGCTGCAAAAAGACTGAATATGTTCCTGAGGTGGATGGTAAGAACAGATAATAGAGGAGTCGATTTTGGGATCTGGAGGAATATTCCTCCATCCGCTTTAATGATGCCATTGGATGTTCATACCGGAAACGTTGCAAGAAAACTTGGTCTCCTGGACCGAAGGCAGAATGACTGGCGTGCAGTTGAAGAAATGACGGGAAGGCTTAGGGAAATGGATCCTGACGATCCGGTAAAATATGATTTTGCCCTTTTTGGCTTAGGCGTTTTTGAGGACTTTTAGAATTGATGGAATGAGTAATAATTGGTTCCGGTTTAAGCAGTTTTTGATCAGGCAGGAGCATGCAACAATGAAAGTTAGTACAGATAGCATTCTGCTTGGTGCTATTGCCAATGTAGAAAAAGCAGGGAGAATACTCGATGTTGGGACCGGAACAGGAGTAATTGCCCTTATGCTTGCTCAGCGTTCATCAGCAAAAATTGATGCAGTGGAAATATTGAAGGATGCTTTCGTTGATGCAAAATTGAATGCGGATGCCTCCCCCTGGAAAAGCAGGATCTCCATTTATCATATTTCATTTCAGGACTACTTCCGTAACTTTCTCTCTGAAAACGAGAAATATGACCTGCTAATTTCAAATCCTCCATATTTTAGCAATTCAATACTTCCGGAAAAAGCAAACAAAGCTATTGCCCGCCATAATCAGACTCTTTCTGATATGGACCTGCTGGCAGGTACAGATAAGGTCCTGAAGCCTGACGGTAGTTTATGGCTTATTAAACCTTTGAGTGAGCGGAATCGCTTTGTAGATTTGGCAATAATAAATCATTTTTATGTTAATTCAGAACTAAAAATAAGGTATAAGCCTGGAAAAAAAAATACCAGAGTGATTTTACAGCTGAGCTATAAGGAGACTGAACTGAAAACAACTGAAATGACCATTGAAAATGAGGATGGGGGGTATTCGCAGGAATTTATTGAACTCACAAAAGAATTTTATTTATAATCTGGGGCTAGCTGCCTCTTTCTCTTCAAGTTCTGTAGTAAGGATTTCCCATTCATAGAGGCGATGATCATGGTTGATTTTTAGCTTATTGTATTCTTTATAAAATTCAGGTTCAATAACATCTGTTTTTGCATTTGTTGGATCCTGTAATGCTTTGTCCATCTTCTCGAGAAGATTTTCCAATTCTTCTATTTGAGATTCCAAAAGATTAATTCTGTTTTTTAGTTTACGAATTGCCTGCTCATGTTTTTTTCTCGCCTGGAATTGTTCTTTGGATGATTTATTTTTTATTTCTCTTTGGTTTTTTTGTTTTTTTATGACAGCTTTGTCAAGCTCTCCCAGTGAGTCCAATTTATGCTTTTTAAGGAATTCAAAAATGCCACCAATATGTTCTTTTACCTGTTTATCTCTGAATTCAAAAACTTTTTGTACAAGGCCATCCATGAAATACCGATCGTGTGAAACAATCATTAAGGTTCCGGTGTAATCAAGAAGAGCTTTTTTCAAAATGTCTTTGGATTGAATATCCAGATGATTAGTCGGCTCATCCAGAATAAGAAGCGATACGGGTTTTAATAATAATTTGATCATGGATAGCCGCGACCTTTCACCTCCGGATAGTACTTTAACTTTTTTATCCACGTCCTCGCCGCCAAAAAGGAAGGCCCCCAGAATATTTCTGATTAACAATCTGATGTTACCGGTTGCTTCATCATCAATGGTTTGGAAAACCGTTTTATTTTCATTCAGCAGTTCATCCTGGTTCTGGGCATAATAACCGATGCTAACATTATGTCCGGGTTTGCATTCTCCACTATGTTCCAGGTTTTCTGCTATGATCTTTGCAAGTGTGGTCTTCCCTTCGCCGTTTTTTCCGACAAAAGCAATTTTCTCTCCTCTTTCAATTGTCAGATTTACATCTTTTAGTATGTTTTTGGTTCCATAATTTTTCGAAAGATTCGATACTTTTACTACAATATCACCCGACCTGGGTGCCGGAGGGAATTTGAAATGAATACTTGATTCATTTTCTTCAATCTCAATTCTTTCCAGTTTTTCTAATTGTTTTACCCTGGATTGAACCTGGTTTGCCTTGGTGGCTTTATACCTGAATTTTTCAATGAATTCTTCGGTTTTTTTAATTAATTTTTGTTGATTTTTATATGTAGCTAATACCTGGTCTTTTCTTTCGACCCGTAACACAAGGTATTTAGAGTAAGGAACATTATAATCATGAATTTTGCCAAGATTGATCTCAATAGTTCTGTTGGTTACCCTGTCCAGAAAGGTCCGGTCATGGGAAATAAGTAAAACAGATTTTGGATAGCTAACTAAAAAATTTTCCAGCCACATGATGGATTCTATATCCAGGTGGTTGGTAGGTTCATCAAGAAGTAAAACATCAGGTTTAACTAGCAATACTTTTGCCAGTTCGATTCTCATTCTCCATCCACCACTGAATGTGGCTGAGGGCTTATTCAGGTCATCCTTTCTGAACCCAAGACCAAGTAAGGTCTTCTCTACATCTTCCATAATGTTTGAGCCACCCAGTATATCAAATCTTTCGTTTGCTTCGGTGAGCTCATGGATAAGGTTCAGGTATGATACAGATTCATAATCGTCCCTTTCTTCAAGTTGCCTTCCAAGTTGATGTATCTTATTTTCCAGGGTCCTTATTTCCTGGAAAGCTACGAGGGACTCTTCCAGTACAGTGTGTTGGTTATTCAGGATCATTGTTTGAGGCAAATACCCTATAACCTGATCCTGGGGAACCACAACCTCTCCTTCATCACAAGAAATGATGCCTTTAATAAGTTTTAGTATGGTGGATTTGCCTGCACCGTTTCTTCCTGCAAGGGCAACTTTTTCCCTGTCACGAATCATAAATGAAACCTGATTAAATAAGGCAATGCCTCCAAATCTTACTGTTACATTATTTAGTGATATCATCCACGCAATTTTTAGATTGGCAAATATAGCTAAAACGGTTGGATCAGCCCGAAGGAGTTGCCGGGTAAAATGATCATCATGTAATTTATACTTATCTTTGCGAAAAAAAATATTTATTTTGGGAAGAAAAGGAAGAAAATTGCCTCTGATTGAACAAGTTGAGGTTATAGATATTGGGGCTGAGGGTAAATCGGTAGCCAGGAAAGATGATAAAGTGATTTTTATTACTCATGCTATTCCGGGAGATATAGTTGATATTCAGGTAAACAGGAAAAAGAAGAGCTTTCTTGAGGGATATCCTGTTAAGTATCATAAGCTTTCACCGGATAGGATAAGCCCTTTTTGTGAGCACTTTGGTGTTTGTGGTGGCTGCAAGTGGCAGCACTTACCTTATGAAAAGCAAACATATTATAAACAGAAGCAGGTTGCAGATCAGCTTCAGCGAATTGGTGGACTCGGGGCTGAAGACATTGATATAATGCAGCCAATTTTATCTTCCCCTGAAAATAAGTATTACAGGAATAAACTTGAATTTACTTTTTCTGAAAAAAGATGGATCACAAAGGAGGAGATGAAACCAGGTGTAACTATTGAAGACAGAAAAGGCCTTGGCTTTCATATTCCGAAAATGTTTGATAAAATTCTGGATATTCAAAACTGTTACCTTCAACCTGAACCTTCAAATAGTATAAGGAACTGGTTCCGAAAGAATACAGCGGATGTTGATTATTTTAACATCAGAGAGCAAACTGGTCTGATGCGTAATCTTACAGTAAGGACTGCAAACACAGGGGAGGTGATGGTGATTGTTGCTTTTTATGAGGATAGAAAAAAACATCGGGAAACTTTGCTTTCTGCTTTTGTAAGGGATTTTCCACAACTTACTTCTGTGATGTATGTGATAAATGAAAAAGCAAATGATACAATTCTGGATCAGGATATCATTCTTTTCCATGGGAGGGATTATATTCTGGAGAAAATGGAAGATCTGGAATTCCGGATAGGTCCGAAATCCTTTTTTCAGACTAATTCAGAACAGGCTTATTTTTTGTACAAGACTGCAAGGGATTTTGCTGGTCTTACAGGTTCAGAAACGGTTTATGACCTATATACCGGAACAGGAACTATTGCAAATTTTGTTGCAGGTTTAGCAGGCAAGGTAATCGGGATTGAAACTGTTCAGGAAGCCATTAATGATGCCATTGAAAATTCTAAAAGAAATAATATAATAAATACTGTTTTTCTGACCGGAGATATAAAAGATGCTTTTTCTCCTGATTTGATGAAGGAACATGGTCGTCCTGATGTAGTTATCCTGGATCCTCCGCGTGCAGGTGTTCATAGTAATGTAATTGAAAACCTGATTAATGCCGGCCCTGAAAAGATTGTCTATGTGAGTTGTAATCCGGCAACACAGGCCAGGGATATTAAATTGTTAATGGGATATTATAAGATCTCGGGAATACAACCAGTAGATATGTTTCCGCAAACACATCATGTTGAAAATGTTGTGCTTCTTGAGAAAACTGAAAATGACCTACATCCCGGAACTGAGGGATAGATAATTTTTAAAATTTAGTTTTGGCTCCTGTTATTTGAACTATTTAATGTCTGTCCATAAAGTCGAGAGTTTGAACAAGAAAGTTCAAATTCAAGCCTCGCCTTCCTTAATACAAAGTACGGCGGACAAGGGCGTGAGATAAATCTAACTCGCAGTCCCGAAAATCGGGATGAGGTTTTAGATTTTGAGCAACAACGCAGAAGCTGGACTTTATAGACAAACTCTATGTAGTGCCTGCAAGAAAACACCTCTTTTTTAAGTCTTTGATAAGAAGGCGTCAAAGACAAGGCTTTCGAAGTCTTGAAAACCAAGGAGTTTACTTTTGTAAATGACTGTTTTCAAGACGAGAGTAACGCAGTATTTGACGTTTTCTTGCAAAGACTATGTAAGTTACA